>JBEKWD010000124.1:0-7657 GCA_049513435.1 Steroidobacteraceae bacterium
TCGGGTACTTGGTGTTTGTGGAATAGACTCTCAGTTTTCGGCCGCGTGCCGCTGATCAGATCTGCTCAAGCCGGGTGTCGGCATCGCCGAACTTGTCCAGCTTCACGCCATAGCGATCCATCAGCGACAGATACAGGCTACACATCTTGCGCTGGTCATCGGCCGCGTTCAGCAGGTTGATCGCGCGCCCGGTCTCGAGCGTGCCGCCCAGGCCGCCAGCCAGGACCACCGGCAGGCGGGAATTGTCGTGCTTCCTGCCCACAAACATGTTGGACATGAACATTAGGCAGCTGTTGTCCAGAACCGTGCCGTTGCCTTCCTTCATACCGTCGAGCTTGGTCGCCAGATAGGCGAACTGCTCGATATGGAAGCGGGAGATGCGCTCATAGCCTTCCGAGGCATTGTCGTGGCTGGCGGCATGATGGCCTTCCTTCACGTCCAGGAAGGGATAGTACATCGCCGACAGGTCGCGGGAGATGATCAGCGAGGCCACGCGCGTGTTGTTGGTCTGGAAGGCGATGGCGACGATGTCGCACATCAGCTTGGCATGTTCGCGCAGGTCTTCCGGCAATCCGTTGGCGGGTCGCTCCATCATGGCGACCGGCATGTTTTTGGCCTTGGCGGCATCCTGGGCCGTGTCCTGGCCCTTGCGCATCATGTCCACGCGCTTTTCAACCTCGCGCACGCTGGTGAGGAATTCGTCCACCTTGCCCTTGTCGGTGGCGCTGATCTTGGTGGAAAGCGCCTGGGCCTGATCCTTGATGCGGTCCAGAACGCTGACATTGAGCAGACTGCCGCGATTGGACTTCCACCGGCACGGGGGAATCCGGGGTCTGCCAGGACAGATGCGAGCTGTAGGCGAGGCTGAAATTGGTCTCATGGAAGCCGGTCATTGGTTGTTCGCAGGCCAGCACGATGGAGGATTGCGGCGTGTCCTCGCCCACATGATTAGCGATCACCTGATCGACGCTGACGCCGGAATGGATGATGGCGCCCTTGGTGATGTGCTCGCCCGACAACAGGCTGCCGGTCTGGGCCGGATGGATGCCCTGGTTGGTCAGCGCCTTCACATAAAGGCCGTCGATCACATTGATCTTCTGCTTGACGGACTCCAGCGGCGACAGGGTCTTGGACAGCTTCATGTCGGCGCCGCTGCCTTCGGCGCTCCAGTAATTTTCGTTGACGCCGCAACCCAGGAACATCACCCCGAAGCGCTTGGGGAAATCGGCCGCCGCCGGTATGTCGGCGAAGGCGTTCACCGACATCAGCCAGGGCAGCGCCATGGAGCAGCCGGCGCCCTTCAGGACGACGCGCCGGGAAAAGGCTTTGGAACGGAATTGCGAAAAGCGGTCCGTGGTCATCTCAATGCTCCTTCCGGAAATCGGCAGTGATCAGTTTGCCGCCGGCGGGCTGTGGCGCCGGTGTGCTGATCTGGTCGGTGACGTGTCGGTTGAGGAATTCCGGGCTGAGGACGATGGTGTCGACCATGCTGCCGAACTTGTAGCCATCCGCGGCCAGGTTGGACTTCATCTGGTCCACCAGCGATTCATCCGACAGTTGGGGCGAACGGTTAAGGGCATAGGCCATCAGTTTGCGGCACAGATTGCCGATGAAATTGTCCTGGCGGTAACCGCGGATGAAATTCTTGAGCCCCACCAGGCCATCGCCCGCGACGCCGCCCGGATAGGTGGCGGAGGCATCGATCGGCCGTCCCGCCAGGTCCTTGGTGCGGGCGTCGCCCACCGGGCCA
Organism: Steroidobacteraceae bacterium; assembly: GCA_049513435.1. Taxonomy (GTDB): domain Bacteria; phylum Pseudomonadota; class Gammaproteobacteria; order Steroidobacterales; family Steroidobacteraceae; genus FEN-1191. Next base: position 1,751 of record JBEKWD010000124.1, read on the forward strand.
TAGCCTTCAAAGGCCAGCCCGAAGGAATCGAAACGCAGGTGGCAGCCGGCGCAGAACGGATTTTTGTGATGCTCCGCCAGCATCTCGCGGATCGGCTTGTCGGTCTTGGATTCGTCGCCGGGCAGTTCGGGCACTACGGGCGGCGGCGGCGGCACGCGGATGCCCAGAACCTTCTGCACTACCCAGTTGCCGCGCTTGACCGGACTAGTACGTAGGCCCGGGGAGTATTCGGTCATGAACACCGCCATGGGCAGGATACCGCCCCGGCCATACTTGTCGGCGTCATCCACCTTGACCCAGGTGTCCAGGTCGCCTTGAACCTCGGGCATGCCGTAATGCTTGGCCAGCGGCGGATTGACGAAGGTGTAGTTGGCATAGAGCAGGTCCAGCACCGAACGATCGTTCTGGATATTGTCCTGCATGAGGTGGATCGGTTCCTGGAACATCGCTTCGCGCAGATTGTCGTCGAAAGTGGGGAAGCGCATCCGGTCCACGGAATTGTTGGTCTCGAACTGGCGGAACACCAGCCAGTTGCCGGTGAACTCGGTCGCCAGGCCGCTGATCTTGGGATTCTTGAGCATCCGGTGGGCCTCGGCCAGCAAGACCTGTGGCTTGTGCAGGTCGCCGGCGGCCGCGTGCTTGAGCAGTTCGGCGTCCGGCATGCTGGCCCAGAGGAAATAGCTCAGCCGGCTGGCCAGGCTGTAATCCGACAGCGGCTCGCTGTCGAACGCCTTGCCGGTCTTCAGGCTGGCAGCGGTCAGCGCGGATTTTTGCGCCGTCTGGCCGTTCAAGTCGAAGCGGTAGAGGAAGTCCGGCGACATCAGGACGCTGACGATAGTGTCGCGCACCGCGTCTTCATGGGAGATCTGGTTCTTGGTCCGCAACATCTGGTAGTAGCCCAGAAGATCGGCGCGTTCCTTCGCCGTCAGCGGGCGGCGATAGGCGTCCTCGGCGAACTTGAGCAGCGCGGCCAGATGTTTGGGCTCGGCCGCGACATGCTCCTTCTCCAGATTGCGCAAGGTGGCGTTGATCAGGCCGAAGTGCCATTTGAACGCCTTGGGCGCGATTGGATCGTTATGCTCCTTGTCCATTGCCCAGCGCGCCAGATACTTGTCGCGCATCTGTAGGATCACGAACTGATCGGTCACTTCGTGACCCACCGGGCGCTTGGAGCCGGATTCGGTGGAGAGCTTCCCGTTGATATTGCCGTCCACTTCGCCGCTCTGGTTGAAGAAATACTGCACCCAGGTGCGCTCGGTCTGGTAAGCGACGAAGTCGAACTCTTGCCACAGACGGTTGAGCTGCTCCTGACTTTTTTTCTCCAGGATCAGCTGCATCAACGCGGTGTCGTCGCGGTAATAGCCGCCGGTATTGTGATAGCCGGCGCTGAGCAGGCGCCCATTGTCGGTCGACTGATCCGGCCAGTAGCGACCGCGTTCGCTGACATAGAATGCGTCGGGGAAAACGGAGGCGAAGCGCTCGAAGGCTTTCTGGTATTTCGCCTTCTGCCCTGCCGGATAGACCAGATCGGCGTCGCCATAGCGGGCGGTCGCCGCGATGGCGGCCCAGCGCGCGGACGCATCCTGATGCAGCGGCGGATATTTCGGGATCGGGGGCGGCGCCGGCTCGCGCGCGTTGTCGGGCCGGATGTCGTTCGGATCGCTCTTCGTGTGATTGTCGGCATATTCCTGCAGGCGCCAGTTGTGCAGCGGCTCCGACTGGCCCGGCAGCCCCTTCACGACGGGGGAGGAGAACTGCATCGCGGTGTGGGCGCGGATGCGGGTGACGAATCTCTCCATTGCCTGCGTCTGGACGATCAGTTCGTCGCTGCTGCCTGTCTTTGGCGCGGGAAGTGCGTTCCACATGGCCTGAAGCTTCGCCACGGGCCCGACGGCGTCGCGGTCGTGCAGGATGGCCCACACCATCGGCAGATACTTGGCGCTGAGCTTCATGTCGGCGGCGGTGGAGGCGAGGGTGGCGCCCGGTTTGCCCAGGTCCTTGCAATAGCGATAGCGCCAGGAGGCCTGGAAATAATCGGCGAAGCTGGTCGGCTGGGCCCGATAGAAGGCGATGATGCGCTGGATGGAATACTTGTCGCGATCGCTTTCCACCCGCATGAAATAGGGCGCGAAATCGATGCCATCGGGCGTGAGCACCGCATGGTCGGCGATCTGGCGCGCGCCCTGCAGGTATTTGTTCAGCAGCGCCGGCGACATGGTCAGCGTCTCGCCGGAATTGTCGAAGCCGGCGGTATTGGCGGGATCGACCGGGAACTGGCGGGCGACCTGCATGTCCTGGCCGGTCAGGTCGCGGATGGTGTTGTCGTATTCTGCGTTGCTCAGACGGCGCGCCAGCACGATGCCGGGATCGCCGCCGAGCCGCTGGATCTCCTCGGCACGCACGTCATGCACGAAGGCGACGATCTGCTCGATCGCCTCCTGCGGTGGCTGCGGGCTCGGCTTGGGCGGCATCTCATGATTGGTCAGCCGGTCGGCCAGCAGCGACCAGCGCGGGAAATCCTCCTTCACCTGGTCCATCGAAGTATAGGACTTGAGATCGAACTGGCCGGTGGGCTGCGTGCCTGAATGGCAGCTGACGCAATATTTGCCCACAAAGGGCTTGACCGTATTGTCCAGACGATTTTGAAGCTCACCGGAATCGGCGGCAAAAGCCGGGACAGACACAGATAGAAGCAGACTTAAAACCAGCAATCTCATGAGCAACTCGTTGTTGTTCTTGTTTGAGCTCGCAAGCTGCAAAATGCGACCATTGCCCCCCACGGCGCCAGATAACCCGCACCGGCGCGCCGGCACAGATTACAAAATTAATCATAATAAAGGAGTGCTATTAAACATAGTTGCAGCGCATCATTCTGGAACGGCTATGGCCACGGAGTTTTCGGGTTCAGCGGTTCCCACTCGCTGACCCTTCACGTACTGCGGGATCGTACAGTGCGTGTCCGCGGTTGTGCGCCGTCCTCCACGTAAAGGCCATCGGCATGAAGTATGCGGGCAAGTATGCGATACACTTCGAGGCCCGGCACTTTCCGGACTCGCCCAATCATCCAAACTTCCCGAGCACTGAAATCATCGCGTCCCACCCGCTGCATTAAGGTGGCGCTGTTTATGTTCAGGCCCGACTGAGACCGAGCAAACCGATGCGCCAGCTCCGATGGCTATTGATCTGTCTGCTGGGGTGTCACGGCGCCCTGGCGCTCGATGTAACAGCCGCCCCGTGCGGCGCGAGCGGGTTGAGCGCTGGCCAGCACTCGGTCACGGTTGTGTCCGCTGGACGGTCGCGTTCTGTGTTGGTCTTCGTACCTTCCGCCGCGCACGGCCGCGAACTGCCCCTTGTGTTCGATCTGCACGGCAGTGGGGGTAACGGCGAATCTCAGGCGCACTCCAGCCGCCTCGCCGACGTCGGCGCGAAGAACGGGTTCGTAGTCGCCAATCCGAACGGCGGGGTGACATTTTCCAATGCACCGGAGAAGTATTACTGGAACATTCCGGGTGTGCCACTCTCCGGAGTCGGCGATACACCGGCGGACGCGCCTGATGATGTGCAATTCATCAGCGACAGCATCGATCAGATCGCCGCCCAGACCTGCGTCGATCAGCGTCGCATCTATGTGACTGGTATGTCAGGCGGGGCGCGCATGGCCTCTTTATTGGGTTGTCGGCTGGCCAACCGCATCGCCGCGATCGCACCGGTCTCGGGCCTGCGCGCGGGCATACCATCGGCTGACAATCCGGCACAGCCGGATCCCAGTACTTGCCGGCCGACGCGCGCGATGCCCATCATCAGCTTTCATGGTACCGGCGATCTGACCAGTATGATGGCGGCGGCAGACCGTTTTGGGCGTACAGCGTGCCCACGGCGCTGAGGCAGTGGGTCGCGCTTGATCATTGCCGCAACGTGCCCCGCGAGCGGCGGGTCGCGCCGCACGTCACCCTCGTGCGCTATGAGCCGTGCGCGCAAGGCGCCGCGATCTGGTTGTACCGCACCGACGCACCGAGCGATCAAGGCGGCGGCCACGCGTGGCCCGGCGCCCCTCCGAACGGCGCGGCCGCCAGACCCAGCACCGAAATCAATGCCAGTGAATTGATGTGGCAGTTCTTTCGGCATTACCGCTTGCCTGCACGGGCGGCCAGCCGCGGATAATGCATCGACCAGGGCTTGGCACGCTCCGCGAACAGCGCGGTATTGAATAGCGCGCGGCGTCCTCAATTTAAGCTGCGGCGATCGTAGGCTGCTTGCCGGCCTCGGCGAATTCGCGCAGCACCCTGTGCACGAACTGAACACAGATCGAACCCTCGCCCACGGCCGAAGCAATACGCTTCACGCTTCCGGCCCGCACGTCGCCAGCGGCGAATACCCCCGGTACGCTGCTCTCCAGCAGGTACGGCGGCCGCGGCAGACTCCAATGCGCATCCACCAACTGTTCCTTCTCCAGATCGGGTCCGGTTCTCACGAAGTCGTGATCATCCAGTACCACGCAGCCCTGCAGCCAGCGGGTGTGGGGTTGCGCCCCGGTCATCAAGAATACGTGTCTGAGGTCCGGCGCTGCAGAGTCACCGTTACGAGACACCCATGACACGCGCTCCAGTCGATCCGAGCCTTCGACTGCTGTGAGCTGTGTACGCGTATGCAGGGTGATGTTCGGCGTGTCTTGGACGCGGCGAATGAGATATTGCGACATGCTCTCAGCGAGCCCTTCGGAGCGGACCAACATGTGCACGTGACGACAGGAGCCGGCGAGGAAAACCGCCGCCTGGCCCGCTGAATTACCACCGCCGACGACCACGACATCTTCGGCCGCACACAGCGTGGCCTCCAGATGAGTCGCGGCGTAGTAGATGCCCCGGCCAAGAAAGCGAGAGAGATTGGCGATATCGGGCATCTGGTATTGCGCGCCGCTGGCAATGAGGATGGCTCTGCTGCGTATCGATCGGCCATCGGCCATGTCGACCGAGTACGGCCATTGGTCACAATGGAGCCTGGCCGCCTGCCAGGCGACACTCAGCTGTGCCCCGAACTTCTGTGCCTGAGATAACGCCCGACCTGCGAGCGCTGCTCCCGAAATGCCGGTCGGAAACCCCAGATAGTTCTCGATCCGGGAGCTCGTTCCGGCCTGGCCGCCGGGAGCGAAGCTGTCCACGATGCGCACATCCAGGCCTTCGGAGGCCGCATACACCGCGGCGGCGAGACCCGCAGGACCCGCGCCGATGATGAGCAGATCATGCACAAGATCGTCCGCGGCCGGGGCGTTCATGCCGAGGCATTGGGCGAGATCGGCATTGCTCGGGTTCTTCAGCAGCTCGCCGCCTCGGCAGACCACCACCGGGACGTCGTCGCCGCGCACGTGGAAGCGCTCGAGCAACGCCTTAGCGTCGGCATCATGCTCGATGTCGATATTCACGTAGGGACGGGTGTTACGGGTCAGAAATTCCCGCAAGCGTAGGGTGTCGGCGGAGTGGTCTGAACCCAGCAGCAATACATCGCTGCGGCCGGACTCGATGACGCTCATGCGCCGCAGGATGAAGGCGCGCATGAAGAGTTCGCTGAGCTCGGCATCGTTTTGCACGATGCGTCGCAGCTGCTCTGCATCGATCAGTAGGACTGCGCCAGCCTCGCGCACGCGAATGCGCGCCAATGCGCGAGTGCCGCGCAAGGTGCTCATCTCGCCAGTAAAGTCCCCCGGGGTGAGAAGGTACAGCAACTCGTACGTCGACTCGGCTTGGGTGGCCGATGGCGGAACGAGCGCCTCGATACTTCCCGCCGCCACGACGAAAACACCACGTGGTATGTCACCGAGTTCCAGGAGGATCTCGCCTGCGTGCGTCTGCAGGCGGGTGCTCTGGGGTTCTAGGCGCGCGAGTTGCGCTGCGGTGAGCTTCGGGAACATCT
>JBEKWD010000125.1:0-6809 GCA_049513435.1 Steroidobacteraceae bacterium
CTACGAGGTTATTGCCGCCGCCGAGCGGAGAGTACGCCATGACCGGCAGGTTGTGCTGCTTGCACCACGGCAGAACATCGCGCTCAATGCGACGATTGTTGAGACTGTAAGGGACCTGATTGGTGGCACAGCGATGGCCATCTGGAACGCGGAAGAGATCTTCCATCTGGCCAACGTTGAAATTGGATACGCCCCAAGCGCGAATCTTCCCCGCCGCGCGTAGTTGTTCAAATGCTGCCACTACGCCTGAGAATTGCGCGCTAGGAACTGGCCAATGCAGCAAATAGAGATCCAGATACTCGCTGCCGATACGAGCGAGGCTCGCCGCGCATGCACGTGCGATGCCATCGCCAGACACTTGATCGGCCTCCACCTTGGAGACCAGGAATACGCGGTCGCGCTGACCGGCAATCACGTGACTAATGACTTGCTCGGAGCGGCCGTTGCCGTAGTCTCCTGACGTGTCGATCAGCGTCATGCCGAGCGAAATGCCTGTGCGTAGGGCCTCTTCCTCAACCGCTAGCGGGTGGCTTCCCTGACCGAGAAGCCAGCAGCCTTGGCCGAGCGCCGGGATAGTAGTGCCGCCTGAAAGCTTTACGGTGCGCGCTGCAGGCTTCGACGCTGCGCCGGTACCAAGAACCTGTGCAGTTGCTTGCCTCGCAATCATTGCACTTAAGGCGGGAAACGATAATCCGAAGGCCGCACAACGTGCACCAAATTGACGTCGGCTAAGTAAGTGCTTGTTCATAGCGTCCTCCTGCGAGGTCATGTGCCATAGGATCGAGCTGCAGACCTCGATCACTAATCGATAAAGCTGTAGTGAAGAATCGAGCGATAGTTGCCAGCGCCCCGATCCATTAGCAGACCTAGTAAGCTAGCAGCTCAAACATCGCGAATGACGCGCCCTATTGCGGACACTCGCGAGCGGCGGCCAGGGGTGGTGAAGCTCGCGCCTCATACTCACTGGAAAGTGTGCCCGAGCTGCCGGACTGGTTCGGCTAGCCGGTGGCACCGTGCGAGCTACTCTTCCAGGCCATTAGCGCGGCATTTTCTCGATCAGGTGTCAGTCCTGCCCTGAGCGTGGCTTGCCGCGCGTCGGGCTGCTGCCGGAACCATGCCAGCGTATCCACCGACGTGGTGGCGAGCGCCCTAAACGTAAGACCTGCCTTCAAGGCTCGCTGAATGCTGCGCTTGGCAAATCCAGCGCTATCGCCTTCCGCGGGCACCCACACGGGCATATCACCCCACGGCTGAATGTCCTGCGCTTCGAGAAATTGGGTCGACGCCCAGGTGATTGTCGGACTGACCTGTAACGAGCTGGCGATCGTTGCGAGCATGTCGCGCAAGGTCATCGGCTGCGCCGGACCGGTTGCATTGAAAACACCGAGCGTGCGGGACTCCGCTAAACGAATGGTCCATTCGGCCAGGTCCCTGACATCGATGAGCTGAATCGGATCGGATCCGTCGCCCGGAGCAAGAACCTCACCGCCGCGTGACAGACGTACCGGCCAGTAGGTGAAGCGGTCGCTTTCATCACCCGGACCGGCTATCAAGCCGGGGCGCACGATCGTGGCGTTGCCCGGAAAGTACTTTTGCACCTCGTGTTCGCTGACAGCCTTCAGGGGACCGTACAGTTCGGCCATGTGTGCGCGAAGGGTTTCCTGAGTCTCGGCCATCGCATCCTGGCCGGTGTACTTTGCAAGCGGTGCTGTTTCATCGGCACCGACAGTTTTATTCTCCGCGTAGGCCGATACCGTGGAAATGAAGACGTACTGTTTGACCTTGTCATGCAGCGCGAGACCGGCGTCGCGCACCCAGAAAGGCAGCATGGCCGGAATGTCGATACAGACATCCCAGTTGCGGCCCCGCAAGGACTTGAGATAGCCCGTGTCGCGATCACCCAGCAATTCCTCGACTGGCCCTGGCCAATCCTGTTCCCGACGACCCCGATTGAAGACCGTGATCGTGTGACCCCGGGATAGCGCGTAGCGAACCTGATGCGGACCGATGAACCCAGTACCGCCGAGGATGAGGATGCGAAGGGGCTTGGGAGCTTTGCTGGTGTCGGCCCCTAGTGCGAGTCCGCGAAAGGCCAGCCCCGCCAAGGCGGATGCGGATAGTTTGACGACCGCACGACGATTGGTCTGCATTGCCTTCTCCCTTTTGTACGCGAGTCGCGGCCACGATGAGGTGCACGGTTGCAAGTCTTTCAGCGCGGCACCACCGATTTGGAACTTGTAACGTTACAAAAACACTCACCGGTCTACCAGCCGATTCAACTGCTCGGGGTAGCGGTCACCCTGCACGGTGATCTTCGACGCGGCGCCCTCGATTTCGCGCAGGTCGTCCGCAGTGAGGTTGAGCGCCGCGGCGCCGATGTTCTCCTCGAGGCGCTGCAGCTTCGTGGTGCCAGGAATTGGGACGATCCACGGCTTCTGCGCAAGCAGCCAAGCCAGCGCAAGCTGGGCGGGCGTCGTGTTCTTGCGTGCGGCGATCCCGGCAAGCAGATCGACCAGAGACTGATTCGCTTTTCGGGCCTCGGGCGTGAAGCGCGGAACGATGCTGCGAAAGTCCGTGCTGTCGAACGTCGTGCTCTCGTTGATCGTTCCCGTCAGGAAGCCCCGGCCGAGTGGACTGAACGGAACGAAGCCGATACCGAGTTCCTCAAGCGTCGGCAGCACTTTCGTCTCTGGCTCTCTCCACCAGAGTGAGTATTCGCTCTGTATCGCAGTTACAGGCTGGACTGCGTGGGCGCGCCGAATCGTCTGCGCTCCCGCTTCGGACAGGCCAAAATGTTTGACCTTGCCCGCGCGGATGAGGTCCTTCACCGCACCTGCGACATCCTCGATCGGGACGGCGGGGTCGACACGGTGCTGGTAGAAGAGATCGATGACATTGGTTCTGAGTCGCTTCAGCGAGGCCTCGGCGACCTGCCTGATGTGCTCGGGCCGGCTGTCGAGGCCGGACTGTTTGCCGTCGGTAATCTTGAAACCAAACTTGGTGGCGATTGCGACCTGGCTACGGAACGGCGCGAGAGCTTCGCCTACGAGCTCTTCGTTTACGAACGGGCCATAGATCTCCGCCGTGTCGAAGAATGTAACGCCGCGCGCTACGGCTGCGCGGATCAGCTCGATCATCTTTTGTTTGTCGCCCGGCGGACCGTAGCCGTGGCTCATGCCCATGCAGCCGAGTCCGAGTGCCGACACTTCCAGAGTGCTCTTTCCCAGTCTCCGCTTCTGCATGACTTCCTCCTCAACGTTATCTGATGAACTTAAGGCAACATGGCTTTTCGCTATCCAGGTTCATGATCCAGATTTAACAGTTTCGCGCCCGCACTGCATCATTGACTTGACCGGCGTGCCGCTGGTCAGCTTGTAATTCAATCCTGCGTCAACCGTTAGCGCAACCACGCGTTACGTCGGCAGGGATGCACCCGTAGGGAGACGAACCGTGGCTAGCCCGCGCTTTGACACGATCGGGCTGCCCGTTCCTCGCTGGGAATTCGCGGCAACATGCGCCATGATGCTCGCCCTCACGGCCTGCGGAGGTGGCGGCAGCACTAGCGTGGGTTCTGCGACAACGACGGGCACGACAACTACATCAACTACGACCACTACGACGACGACGACGGCGTCGACCGTTGATCCGATGGACGCGGCCCGGCTGCTCGAGCAGGCGACCTTCGGTGTCACGGCCAGCGACGTCGCCCATGTTCAAAGCATAGGCATCGATGCCTATATCAGCGAACAAATTGCGTATCCTCCGACCCAGTACACGGGCTACAGCTATACGCCGCACACCGCCCCAACGAGTTGCTCGGGCGACGGTTCGAATCCGCCTGATGCCGCGAGCCTGTGTGCCCGCGAGCAGTACACACCCTTTCAGGTGCAACTGGATTTCTTCACGCATGCCCTGAATAACCCTGATCAATTGCGCCAGCGCGTTGCGTTCGCGCTGTCGCAGATCATGGTGGTCTCGAGTGTGCAAATCTACGAAGCCTATGGGCTCGCGAATTTTGAAAACATACTGCTGAATGACGCCTTCGGCAATTATCGCACGCTGCTCCAGGATGTGACCCTGAGCCCGACGATGGGTGCCTATCTCGACATGGCAGACAGCGACCAGACCAATCCCCAAAATGGCACGGTCCCCAACCAGAATTACGCACGCGAATTGATGCAGCTGTTCTCGATCGGGCTCGTCGAGCTCAATCCGGATGGCACGCAACAGCTCGACGCCACCGGCGCACCGATCCCGACCTTCGATGGCACGACGATCGACGGTCTTGCGGCTGTGTTCACGGGTTGGACCTATCCGCCGGTGTCGGGTGCGAGCTCGCAGTGGACCAATCCGATCAACTACAGCGGCACCATGGTGTCATTCCCCGACCATCATCAGTCGGGCACGAAGACGCTGTTGAATGGATATACCGTGCCGGCCGGCCAGACACCGGAACAGGATCTCGGCAATGCGCTCGACGATATATTCAATCATCCGAACGTCGGCCCATTTATCAGCCAGCAACTCATACAACATCTGGTCACCAGCAATCCGAGCACAGCCTACGTTTCGCGCATGGCGGCGGTATTCGCCAACAATGGCGTGGGCGTGCGCGGGGATCTAAGCGCAGTTGTGCGCGCAATCCTGGAGGACCCGGAGGCGCGCGGTCCAACGCCGGCCACGAATGAGTTCGGGCATTTGCGTGAGCCCGCGCTGTTCATCACCAGCACGCTGCGCAGTCTGGGTGGCCAATCCGACGGTGTCTTGCTGCGCAATGCGAGTTCCGCAATGGGGCAGCCGATTTACTCGCCAGAGACCGTATTTAGCTTCTATCCCCCGAGCTATCAGATTCCTGGCACCCAGACTCTGGGTCCGGAATTCGGTATCCAAAATTCTGCGACAGCGCTTGCTCGCTCCAATTTCATCAATACGGTGATCATGCAGGGCGGGGCGGCAGCCGACCCAACCGTAACGGGCAGTACTGGTACGAGCATCAATCTGACTGCGCTCTCGAGCGCCCCCAATAATGGAGTGCTGATCGGGCAGCTGAATCAGACGCTGATGCACGGCAGTCTGCCGAGCGACGCGAGCAACATCATTCTGATAGCTGCCGATACAGCTGCGGGGACTTCGAGCAATCCACTCGCGGCTGCGCGCACCGCGTGCTATTTGATTTTGACTTCCGCGCAATACCAGGTGGAGCGCTGAGATGAAACGTCGATGTTTTTTACAGCACGCCGGCGCTCTGGCCGGTAGCGCGGCCCTGGGTCAGCTCGGTGTTTTCGCAGCACGAGCCACCACGCCAGACGATTACAAGGCGCTCGTGTGCGTATTTCTCTACGGCGGCAACGACGCCAACAACATGATCGTGCCGCTCGATACTGCGGGGTATGCCAACTACGCACAGACTCGAAGTTACCTCGCGCTGCCACAGGCGCAGCTTCTGCCCCTGGCGGTCGCGGGCGGCACACCGTTGTACGGGCTGCATCCGGCGCTGCCGGGTCTGCAATCGCTTTGGGCGGCGGGAGAGCTCGCCATCGTCGCCAACGTCGGCACGCTCGTGCAGCCGCTCACGAAAGCACAGTATTTGTCGACCACGACGGTCAAGCCGGAAAACCTCTTCTCGCACATCGATCAGCAGCATGAGTGGCAGGCTTCGATCTCGAGTACTTCATCATCGAACAGCGGCTGGGGCGGACGGCTCACCGACCAGCTCGCCGCGATGAATGTCAATGCGAGCGTGCCGCCGATGATTTCCGCTGGCGGCAATAATCTCTTCGTAACTGGCGCGGCATCGCAGGCGCTCGTGATTCCGATCAGCGGCTCATTCGGTCTCAACGGGTTCTCTAACGACAGTGCCGACACGGCGCGGCGCTCGGCCTTTCAGCAGTTACTGGGCGTCGATCAGTCGGTCAATCTGGATCAAGCGGCGCAGACCATCATGACTGGGGCGCTCGCCAGCAGCGGCGTTCTGAACCCCATCCTGACGACTACGAGTGCGACGCTCTCGGCCCGCTTCACGGGGCTTACGAGTAACTTCGCGCAACAGATGCTGGCGATCGCCAAGGTGATCGAGGCACGCGCCAGCCTCGGGGCCAGTCGCCAGGTGTTCCTCGCAACGCTCGGCTCATTCGACACGCATACGGATCAGCTCAAGACGCAGCAGACGTTATTCAGCCAACTGGATCCCGCTCTTGCGGCTTTTCACGGCGCGATGGGCGACCTTGGGGCAGGCGCAGACGTCACCTCGTTCACGTTATCGGACTTTTCGCGTAACTTTCTGCCGAACACCGGCGGCGGCACCGATCATGCCTGGGGTAGCAATCCTCTGGTCATCGGCGGGGCCGTACACGGTGGTCAGATCTATGGGACCATGGCTACGCAGGAGCTATCCGGGCCGGACGATGCGAGCAATCTGGGCCGCTGGATTCCCAGCATCGCCGTGGACCAATTCGCCGCGACGCTGGCCACGTGGTTCGGTGCCGACGCGACGGCACTCGCCGCCATATTGCCCAATCTATCGGCATTCAGCCCCAGTACGCTCGGGTTCATCTAACTATCGGCGAGTTCCTACTGCCTCCTGAGGAAAATCAGGTCGGGTGGATATTGAATCGGCGCGAGTTCTGGCGACTAATAAGCCTGAACTTCCGGAGGACAAGCCGATGCAGAAGATCACTCCGTGTCTCGGGTCGTCCACGGAGGCCGAAGAAGCCGCGGCCTTCGACGCCTCAATTGGGCCGGACTCGCGCGTCACTCGTGTGACAGCACTTCCGAGCGCAGCGCGAAGTGGTCCGGCCGGATCGGTCAAG
>JBEKWD010000126.1:0-6804 GCA_049513435.1 Steroidobacteraceae bacterium
TATCATGAGCATCTCACGCACGAGAAGATCGATCAGATCCTGGCCGAGATCGAGTGAGCGCCATTAAGGACCGTCCGTGACAGCCTGGGATGAGAAACTCAATCTGACCTGCTTCGAGCCGCTCAAGTACGAGCAGCCCTGGACGTTGCAGACCTATCAGCGCATCGGCGGCTATGAGGCCTGGAAAAAGATCCTCGCCGAGCACCCGCCACGCGAGCAGGTGTTCGAGCAGATCAAGGCCTCGGGACTGCGCGGGCGCGGCGGCGCCGCTTTTCCGGTCGGGGTGAAATGGAGCTTCATGCCGCGCAACGCGACCATGCAGAAGTATCTCGTGTGCAATTCGGATGAGAGCGAGCCCGGCACCTGCCATGATCGGGACATCCTGCGCTACAACCCGCACTCGGTGATCGAGGGCATGGCGATCGGCGGGTATTGCATGAACGCTACGGTCGGCTACAACTATATCCGCGGCGAATTCCTGGCCGAGCCCGTGCCGCGCTTCGAGGCCGCGCTGCAGGAAGCCTACGAGGCGGGATTGCTCGGCAAGAACATCCTGGGCTCGGGCGTCGACTTCGATCTGCACACGTTTGTCGGCGCTGGCGCCTATATCTGCGGCGAGGAGACGGCGCTGCTCGACTCGCTCGAAGGCAAGACCGGCAAGCCGCGCTTCAAGCCGCCATTTCCGGCCGCCTTCGGCCTCTACGGCATGCCGACGACGATCAATAACACGCAGAGCATCGCGTCGGTGCCCACGATTTTGCGCCGCGGAGCGGAATGGTTTGCTGCGCTCGGGCCGAAGAATTCGGGCGGTACCGCGATTTTTTCGGTCTCGGGCCACGTGAATCGGCCCGGCAATTTCGAAGTGCCGCTGGGTATTCCGTTTGCTGATCTGCTCGAGCTCGCCGGCGGCATGCTGGGTGGACGAGCGCTCAAGGCCGTGATCCCGGGCGGCTCATCGGTGCCCGTCGTGCCCGGCGAGACCATGCTCAAGATCAACATGGACTATGACTCGCTCAAAGCGGTCGGCTCAGGTATCGGCTCGGCGGGCGTGATCGTGATGGATGAGACGACCTGCATGGTGCGTGTGCTCGCGCGACTCGCGCGCTTCTACACGGCGGAATCCTGCGGACAGTGCACGCCCTGTCGCGAGGGCACGGGTTGGCTCTATCGCACGCTCAAGCGCATCCTGGCCGGCGAAGCTACCGACAAGGATCTCGGCCTGCTGCTCGATGTGGCCAATCGGATCGAGGGGCATACGATCTGCGGTTTGGGCGATGCGGCCGCGTGGCCCGTGCAGAGTTTTCTCAAGCACTTTCGCCCCGAGTTCGAATACATGGTCGAGCACGGCGGACGCAGCATCGTCGATGCGCAGCGCGTGACGGCATGAGCGAGGAGCTGGTCAACATCGAGGTCGACGGGGTCGCGATCAAGGCGCCCAAGAACGAGCTCATCATGCGTGTGACGGATCGTGAGGGCATTTATATCCCACGATTCTGTTATCACGAGAAGCTGCCGATCGCGGCCAACTGCCGCATGTGTCTGGTCGAGGTCGAGAAGGCGCCCAAACCCTTACCGGCGTGCGCCACGCCGGTCGCGGAAGGCATGAAGATCCACACGCGCTCGCCCAAGGCCATCGGCGCGCAGCGTGCCACGATGGAATTCCTGCTGATCAACCACCCGCTCGACTGCCCGATCTGCGATCAAGGCGGGGAGTGCGAGCTGCAGGATCTCGCGCTCGGATTCGGCCGCGATGTCTCGCGCTTCGTCGAGCGCAAGCGCGTCGTCAAGGACAAGAATCTGGGCCCCCTGGTATCGACCGACATGACGCGCTGCATTCATTGCACGCGCTGCGTGCGCTTCGGGCTCGATGTGGCTGGCATCCAGGAGATGGGCGCCACGGGCCGCAGCGAGCACATGGAGATCGGTACCTATATCGAACACAGCGTCGATCATGAGCTGTCGGGCAACATCATCGATCTGTGTCCGGTCGGCGCGCTCAACAGCAAGCCGTTTCGTTATCGCGCCCGGGCCTGGGAGATGACGCAGTATCCGCTGATTTCGCCCCACGATGGTTTCGGCACGCAGCTCTACGGCCATGTGCTGCGCGGTCGGCTCATGCGTGTCGTGCCGCGCCACTGCGAGCAGATCAACGAGACCTGGATCGCCGATCGCGACCGCTTCAGCTATGAAGGCATCTACAGCGAGGATCGGCTGCTGGCGCCGCAAGTGCGGCAAAGCGATGGCAGCTGGCGCGAAGTGGATTGGGATCTGGCGCTACAGGCGGCGATCGATGCGCTGCGCGGCGGTGCCGCTGCGGGCGGTGTCGGACTATTGGCACATCCTTCGAGCACGCTCGAGGAGCTCTACCTGCTTGCGCGTCTGGCCGAGGGCCTGGGCAGCGCCCATATTGATCATCGCCTGCGCCAGCGCGATTTCCGCGATCAGGCGTCCGATGCGCGCGCCCCGGAGCTCGGATTGCCGATTGCCGCAATCGATGAGCTCGACGCGTTGCTCGTGATCGGCTCGAATCTGCGACATGAGCTGCCATTGATCGCGCATCGCGTGCGCAAGGCGAGCCTGCGCGGCGCGCAGATTCATTTCATCAATCCGGCGCCGTTCGAATATTACTTCAGCGTCGCGCAGTACTTAAGCGCGCCGGACGGGCGCGATGTGGCTGAGCTCGCCGCGGTGTTGTGCGCGGCCTTAGGCGATGCGGCCGCACCCGCCGGGCTGGCGGGTTTGCTCGACGGCGCGAAGCCGGCGGCGGCGCACCACGCAATAGCCAAAGCGCTCAAAGGCGGTACGCACCGCGCCATATGGCTTGGTGCACTGAGTGTGCGCAGCGCCCACTACAGCGAATTGCGCGCGCTGGCGCGCGCGCTGGCGGCTGCCACGGGCGCCAGTTTTGGTGAGCTGGCCGAAGGTGGTAATGGCGCGGGCGCGTATCTGGCCGGTGTGCTGCCGCATCGAGGCCCGGCCGGAGTGGCGCGAGCGAGCCCCGGGCTGGATGCGCGCGCCATGCTCGAGCAGAGTCTGCCGGCGTATTTGATCATGCACTGTGAGCCGTGGGCCGATGCGGCGCTGCCCGGTGCGCTCGATACACTCGCGAAATCCGGCGCCGTCGTGGCGGTGAGCGCCTTTGCGAGTCCCGAGATGAAGCGCGTCGCGCAGGTATTGCTGCCGGCCGGCACATTCGCCGAGACCGCGGGGACCTACGTGAGCCTCGAGGGACGTTGGCAAAGTCAGAGCGGGGCGGCCAAACCTCTGGGCGCCGCGCGCCCGGCCTGGAAGATCCTGCGAGTGCTCGGCAATCTGTTGGATCTGCCTGCATTCGAGTACCAATCCTCCGAACAGGTACGCGATGAGCTCAAAGCTCGTCTGGAGGCCGCGCCGACCACGGCGGGCGCGCAGGCTGCTACCACCGGGGCATTCCTCGCTGGCGCGCCGTGGCCGGCTACCCGGGCGGAGCCTGTGATCGATCTGGGCATGTACGACATCGACCCGGTGCTGCGCCGCGCCCGCGCGCTGCGACGTACCGTCGACGGACGAGCGCCCAGCCAGGTCTACGCCGGGGCGGCCTCATGAGCGCGCTGAACGCGGCTTGGTCGGCGCTGCCGGATTACGCGCACTCCACCGTGATCACGCTGGTGCTGTCGGTGGTGCTGATCATCTCGGTCGCCTTGCTCACGCTCTGGGAGCGCAAGCTCATCGGTTGGATCCAGATGCGCATTGGGCCCAACCGCGTAACGATATTCGGCTTCGCGGCCGGACTGGGTCAGCCGTTCGCCGACGTCGTCAAGCTGCTGATCAAAGAGGTCGTGGTGCCGGTGCGCGCCAACAAGGTGCTGTTCACCCTGGCGCCCGCGCTCACGCTGGTCCCGGCGCTCGCCGCCTGGGCCGTGGTGCCACTGGCGCCGAACTACGCGATCGCGAACGTTGATGCCGGGCTGCTGTATGTGCTGTCCCTGACCTCAATGGGTGTCTACGGCATCATCCTCGCCGGCTGGTCGACGAACTCGAAATATGCGTTCCTCGGCGCCATGCGCTCGGCGGCGCAGCTGGTGGCCTACGAAATTGCGATGGGCTTCGCGCTGGTCGGAGTGCTCATGGCCGCGGGCAGCCTGAATCTTGGCACCATCATCGCGCGGCAACACGGCGGCCCATTGTCCTGGAACTGGTTCTGGCTGTTGCCCATGCTGCTGGTGTATTTCATCTCGGGCATCGCCGAGATCAATCGTGCGCCGTTCGACGTCGCCGAGGGCGAATCGGAGATCGTCGCGGGCTTCCACGTCGAGTATTCGGGCATGGCCTTTGCGCTGTTTTTCCTGGCTGAATACGCCAACATGATCCTGATTTCGGCGCTGACCGCGGTATTTTTCCTGGGCGGCTGGCTCAGCCCCTTCGAGGGCTATCCGTTCATTGGCCGCAGCTTTCTGGCGCTGCCGGGCACGCACTGGCTGGTGCTCAAGATCTTCGTGCTGCTGTGCCTGATGCTGTGGTTTCGCGCGACCTTTCCGCGCTACCGCTATGACCAGATCATGCGCCTGGGATGGAAAGTGCTGATTCCTATAACGCTCGTATGGATCGCTGTGGAGACGGTGATGCTCACCTTCAAGGTCGGTCCGTGGTCGTGAACCCGATCAAGACCTTCCTGCTCACCGAGCTGCTGCAGGGCATGTCGGTAACTGCGCGCTCGCTGTTCCGGCGCAAGGTGACGGTGCAGTACCCGGAGGAGAAGACGCCCCAGTCGGTGCGTTTTCGGGGCCTGCATGCGCTGCGACGCTATCCGAACGGCGAGGAGCGCTGCATCGCCTGCAAGCTGTGCGAGGCCGTGTGCCCGGCGCTGGCGATCACGATCGACTCGGACGTGGCTGAGGACGGCACACGCCGCACCACGCGCTACGATATCGATCTGTTCAAGTGCATCTACTGCGGCTTCTGCGAGGAGGCCTGTCCGGTCGATGCGATCGTAGAGACCAGGATTCATGAGTATCACATGGAGCATCGCGGCGAGAACATCATGAACAAAGACAAATTGCTGGCGGTCGGTGAGCGCTACGAGGCCATGATCAGCGCCGATAAGGGCGCGGACGCACGCTACCGCTGAGGCATCGCCTTGCTGCCGCTGATTCTGTTTTACGCCTTCGCCGCCGTGCTGGTCGCCTCAGCACTGGGCGTCATTCTCTCGCGCAATCCGGTGCATTCGGCGTTGTGCCTGGTGCTGTGTTTCTTCACCAGTGCGGTCCTCTGGCTGCTGATCGAGGCGGAGTTTCTCGCCATCGTGCTGGTGCTGGTGTACGTCGGGGCGGTCATGGTGTTGTTCCTGTTCGTGGTCATGATGCTGAACATTGATATCGAGGAATTGCGCCGCGGCTTCACCCGTTACGCCTGGCTCGGCGTGCTCGTTGCCGCCGTCGTGGTGTTCGAGATCGCCGGCGTAGTGCTGACCCGGCGCCTGGGCATCGACGTCACGGCTGGCGCGCCGCCATTGCCGGCCGGCTACAGCAACACCGCAGAGCTCGGCGCGCTGCTTTATAGCGCCTACGCGTATCCGCTGGAAATCGCCGCGATGCTGCTGCTGGTCGCGATCGTGGCGGCGATCTCCCTGACGCTGCGGCACAGGCGTGGACTTAAACTGCAGAATATCTCGCGACAGGTCGGCGTGCGCGCCAGCGAGCGCGTGCGACTGATCAAGATGGATGGCCAGGAGCGTAAATGATCACGCTCGATCACATGCTGACGCTCTCGGCGATACTGTTCGCGCTCTCGGTCACCGGGATATTCCTCAATCGCAGGAATGTGCTGCTGCTGATCATGTGCATCGAGCTGTTGCTGCTGTCGGCGAATTTCAACCTCGTGGCCTTTGCCCATTTCCTGGGCCGACTCGACGGGCAGATCTTTGTGTTCTTCGTGCTGACGGTCGCAGCGGCGGAGTCGGCCATCGGGCTGGCGATCCTGGTCGTGGTGTTTCGCGAGCGGCATAACATCAATGTCGAGCAGCTCGATACCCTCAAGGGTTGAGGCGCTGCATGGAATCGACATGAATCCCTATCTGCTGCTGGCCATACCCATGCTGCCCTTGCTGGCCGCGGTGCTCGCGGGACTCGCGGGAAAACAGCTCGGGCGCACCGGCGCCGCGGCAGTGGCGATCGCGGCAGTCGCGGCCTCGTGCCTGCTGTCGCTATATGTGCTCAAGCGACTATGGCTCGATCATCTGCCGAATTTCGACACGACGCTGTATACCTGGCTGATCAGCGACGGCGTGCGCCTGCAGGTTGGATTTCAGATCGATCGACTCAGCGCGCTGATGATAGTCGTGGTCACGTTCGTGTCGCTGTGCGTACACATCTACACAGTCGGCTACATGTCGGATGATCCCGGCTTTCAGCGCTTTTTCGCCTATATCGCGCTATTCACGTTCTCGATGCTGATGCTGGTGATGTCGAACAATTTTATGCAATTGTTTTTCGGCTGGGAGGCGGTCGGGTTGGTGTCTTACCTGCTGATCGGCTTCTGGTATACGCGCCCCAGTGCCATCAGCGCCGGCCTCAAGGCTTTCGTCGTCAATCGCATCGGGGACTTCGGTTTCGTGTTGGGCATTGCCGGGATACTCTATTACACCCGCTCGCTGGACTACCGGGACGCGTTTGTCGCGGCGCCCGCGATTGCCAGCCAGACGATGACGCTGTTTGCCGGTCACAGCTGGTCCGCGATGACGCTGATCTGCATTTGTCTCTTCATCGGCGCGATGGGTAAATCGGCACAAGTGCCGCTGCATGTCTGGCTGCCCGATTCGATGGAGGG
>JBEKWD010000127.1:0-6801 GCA_049513435.1 Steroidobacteraceae bacterium
TGACCAAGGCAGAGATGGCCGAAGCGTTGTTCAATCAGCTCGGATTGAACAAGCGTGAGGCCCGCGAGTTAGTGGATCTGTTCTTCGAGGAGGTGCGCCGTGCGCTCTCCCAGGGCGAGCAGGTCAAGCTCTCGGGCTTCGGTAATTTCGATCTGCGAGATAAGAATCAACGGCCGGGCCGTAATCCAAAAACCGGCGAAGAGATCCCCATCAGCGCACGCCGCGTGGTGACCTTCCGGCCCGGTCAAAAACTCAAAGCACGCGTCGAAGCCTATGCTGGAACCAAAGAATAATAGTGAATTGCCTGCGATCCCGGGTAAGCGCTACTTCACGATCGGTGAGGTGAGCGAACTATGCGGCGTCAAGCCGCATGTATTGCGCTACTGGGAGCAGGAGTTTCCTCAGCTCAAGCCCGTCAAGCGTCGTGGCAATCGCCGCTACTATCAGCGCCAGGACGTGATCGTAATCCGGCAGATCCGCAGCCTCCTGTACGAGCAGGGCTTCACGATCGGCGGGGCTCGCAACAAGCTCACGGGCGATGAGGCACGCAGCGACACCACGCAAAGCCAGCAGATCATGCGCCAGGTGCGCACCGAGCTCGAAGAGGTATTGCGAATCCTTCGGCGTTGAACGCCCCGGCAGGCGTCGGCTCCCGACGTGCCTGTCGGAAACCGGGTATCATGCGGCTGCCTCACCGCTCAGGCCGTGGGGCGCAGTCTAATAAGAACAATCGTGTCGGAGCGTGGCGCAGTCTGGTAGCGCACTTGCATGGGGTGCAAGGGGTCGGAGGTTCAAATCCTCTCGCTCCGATCAATGACTTACGAGCGTTCCAAAAATTGCCTGTGTCCACTTTCGTGTCCACCTTCAAAATTGACTCTGCCGGGGAGGGTGTAATGTGGCGACCACGAGGCGTTGAAAAAAGCCGACGGCTAAGGAACCGCACATGAGATACGGGAAAATGCCGAAGGCTGGCGAAGTCCTCGTGCACAACCATGTTCAGCACGGGCCTGATACACACCACGGCATAAATGGTTTTCGTTATTGGGCCGAGCCCTTGAATGCCGGGCTTGAGGTTTGCGCTTGTGGGTGGCGTCCGTCAAAAACACCCGGGTCTATCGCCCTGCATTATCGCGTCGCGCCCACGCATGCAGGTGTCCGGTAGAATGACTTTATGAGCAGCAAGTTTCGCCAATACACGAACTACATTGTGATCAGCAGCGTCGGCGCGTCGATCGTCTTTGCCAGTCAGTACCACCCTCACATCGATGTGACCGGCCTTCGCTTTTTGGTGGCTACTGGTTCCGTGTCTCCGGGGCGCTCCTTGTTTATTTGATTGGCAATGTGCTGGCCTTCAGAGCGCGGCGCTTCGTGAACCTCAGTAGCATTAAGCATCTGGCTTTGATTCTTGGTGCTGTAGTAATCACAGCGCTGTTCGTTTTAGCTTTACCGTGGAGGCAGTGGTTTCCGGGGACAGGCATCTATTCGGGAAGCCCGAGCCTTTGGGAAAGAAACGCCGCACCAATTGGCGCGATAGGGGCGTTAGCGGGCCTTTTGGGTCTTATCGCAACAGTGTTGCGGGTTGCTAGGCGATCTTCCTCGCGTCAAGGCTAATGAACAACGCCGAACCGGAACTAAAGCTGCCAGACGCGCAGACCCGCGAATTTTTCGAATCGCTCAGGCATGAATCAGACCGTGGGTGTGCCTTGGTGGGCGCTCAGATGCTTGAAAACGCTTTGGAAGCGCTGTTACGCAAAGCAATGTCCGCCGATGAATGGGCACGAGAGCATTGCGTCGAGGGATTGTTTGCAGCCATGGAACCTTTTCCGCCAAGATCTTGGCGTGTGGGGCGCTTGGCCTCATCGGCGAGGAGCTTGCCACGGACTTGAATACCATCAGGAAAATCCGCAACAACTTCGCGCATTCGACTAACGTTGCAAGGTTTGAAGACCAAAGCACAGTTGACCTTGTTCGCAATCTAAAGCTGATTGCCGCCTTTTTCTCGTCGGATAAGAACGATAAGAATTGGCGTCATCCTACTTTGGGATTCTCATTCTCGCGGGTGCATTTCATGCTCGGGACTTCTTGGTGTCTGGGAACATTGCACCACCTCATGGAGTCCCGCCAGCAACAGAAGTAGCCGAGCGCATCTGAGCGCAGCCACTGACGCCGGCCTATCCTTGCGTCAGCTCAAGCAGGCGATGTCGGCGGCGTGGGGTCTGCAGGTGAGCCTTCGGACATAGTTGCGGTGGCGCCGCAACAAGCTGGATGAAAGTAGACTCAATCTATGTGCTGGTGACGTAGGAACGTGGCGCCCGAGAAACAGACTTTCGGCGTCATCGAGCGGCAAGCTCGCCTATAGCTGCATCACTCGACAAACGCCACGCTAAACCAAATAGCACGCGAGGGGGTTTTCCATGACAGAGTCACCGCCGCCGCACGATCCTGCGCCACAGCCGATCGGTGATCCGCCACTCGGCGATCGGCCAGAGCCGCCGCCAGCACAGCCCAAGCTCGCCTGACTCGTAGGTTCTGGTCCAATGAGCGAGGGGGAGTGGCACGATTGCGCGGACACACCGCCGCCGCCGGACCGGCAAATCATAACAGGCCAGCGACGACCCGACGGTAGCTGGTCCATAACGGGGTTTCACCCGGTGGGCCGTGGCCGCGACGTTCACACACGTGGCGTTTATTGGGCCTACATGCCCGAGTGGATCCTCAAAGGCCCCGACAGCTGACCTAGCCTTGGTCAACCCGGGATCAGGAATTGCTGATGACGCTCAGGTAGTGCCCGGGCGTGACAGCGAAGTATTCGGGCACGTTGGCAGCCAAGCGCATGTTAGTGGCTGACGCGCCGGGGATGCTGCCGTCGGGATTCGCCGGACTGATGCGGGCTCCAACGGGTCGAAAACGGATCGGCGAGCCATGCGCGAAAAGTAGCCGCCAGCCCGTGCGAGCGGTCTAGTCGTCCGCGACGCAGCACGCTGGATGAAGTTACGGCAAAGTGTGAGGTTCGTTCGATCTTCATATGCATTCGCGTCGCTAATGGGAAAGCCCTAAAAGCGCTGTGCGCCAACACCGATCGTAAGCGCACTGTCAGATGCTCGCGCTGACTGTGGCCGAGGGGCCACTCTGTTCGCCCGCAGAGTTGACTTCCACGATCTGAAAATACCAGCTGCCCGCGCTGAGATTGTCAACTACGTAGGTCTGCATGCCGACGGTGTTGATGTCGATCGTCTGCGTCATCGCGCTCGCACTGGTACCGTAGTAGATGATATATCCGGCGAGATTGGTCAACGCGCTGCCATTGGTATTCTCGGTTGAAGGGGACCATGACAGCGTGACGTTGGTTGGGGATGTTGTGGCGGCCACGGGATTAGAGGCCACGGGAGTAGAGGCCACAGGAGTGGAGGCGACGGGAGTGACGGCCACGGCAGTGGAGGCCGCAGGAGTGGAAGCATTCGGGGTGCGGCCTACGCTGGTCGTTGGATCAGCGCCCCTGCTCGGCGGACTGTCAGCCACGACGCTACTCGAGTCACTCGCGGAAGCAGCGCTCTGCGTAGAGCCGCCGCATCCGGCCAATAGGACCACCGAAATGAGCATTGCGCCCAGAATCTGGGTCATAAGTTTCCAGCGTCGTTCGATTTTCATGTGCGTTCGCCTCGCTAATGGGTGGAAGCCCTAAAGCGCTCTGGCGATTGCGTATCGATAGGAGGGAAGCGGACTGACGGTGGCGTCACGAAGCCCACGCGTCGCGGCGAAGCCGGCAACCCCGCTATCTCATGTCCCTATCGGAACAAAGACCGGAGGCTTTGCGTCCCCGCCTCACGACGGGTATGCCCTTTCAATTGCGATGCCAGTTAGCCTTGAACGCTGTGCGTAAGCAACGTGTCTGCCCCACCGTACGTCTGGAAACGGCGACTGCGAGGCGATTCAAATAAATGGTGCCACGCAGCCGACCCCTGACGCGGTGGAGCGACGAGCTATCGGCGAAGCAAAGAACAGCAATTGGTCCAACCGGACTTTAGGTTCTCCCAATTACGAGCGAGCCATAAAGTATTGGCTCTGACACGTGCATCGGCGACCACCATTCCCGCTATGTTGCCCAGCGCACGACGCGCCACAACCAACGCGGTTAAGCTGCGTGCGAGTCACCTCCCATGACTCACTAGTTACGGCTCACCGTGGGACAACATTGACCCATAGTGAGCCGGGTTTTTTGATGCCGAATTCTTGGCGCCACATCCGCATCCGCATCACGGTCTCGCGCCAATGCACCCCATGCTGTTCTGCCGGGTTGAGTAAGTGCGCGATCTCGTGCACTAACCAGCTACGCCGACAAAAGCGCGCGTCAATGATGATCTTGTGTTCGAGGGCGCGTGCGCGTGCGAGTGCGCCGTTGATGTCGTTATTGGCCCGGATATCCAGCGCTGGCGTGCCCGTGACCCATGATCTTGAGCCGGGCGCGAAATCGCCCCATGGCTCTTCGATGTGGGCTGCTGCCGCCATTGCAGGCAAAGGCGCCCCGGTGCCTCCAAGCTTGCGATCAGTCAGCCCATAGCCCGAGACACTTCAGCTCGTCCACCAGCGCATCAGTTTCCGCTTTTACCAGTTTGTTTATCTTCTCGGTCTTGGGGGCTGCCTCGACAATGCGTTTGGCAGCTTTAAGTAGATCGGCGTCGCTTGGATTCGCTTTTAACGCGTCAAATGGGTTCGGACCCATCCCGATACCTTGCTGCCAGTCCGCCAACGAGATGTAGCTGGACCTTAGATTGCTTCGCATTACTTTGTCTTCGGTCGCGGCTATTGCGAGGATCAACGCCGCCTTGATCTGAATCTTTGGGTATGGCAGTCCCGATACGTCGTTTATCATCGCTTTCTTGGACGCCAGCACTGCCCCGTATTCGTTGACAATCTTCTGGGCCTCAGCCAGCGTCATTTTCGCTGGCCTTCTTACGCGCCGCTTGCGCCCCAACATTCGATTCAGAATTCCCAATGGGCCAGTCTCCAAGGCCACAGTGTACCTGCAGAGCGTTTGACGGCCCTTCTAATCAGCCCGTGCGGTGCACAAAGCTGCATGTGGGCGTACGATAGCCGTCGGGGAGAACAAAATGCTAAGAGTCCTAGTGGCCATCGCCAAGATGGTCGCGTGGGTCGCCTATGCGATCGTGGGCCTGATCCAGATTACGGCGACCGCGAGCGGCATTCAGCATCTCACGGGTTGTGGTGTCTGGTTTGCTGGTTCATCGCACTCTTGATCGGTTGGATGCCGCTGCTTGGAACAGGACTCGGCATATATGGTGCTTACGCTGATTGGAATTGGAGTCTTGCGCTTTCCATTTTGCTATTCGTCGGTATTCCCGGCTTCTTTATTTGCGTTGCTCTAATTGCTACGGCAGTGAGCACCGCTATGGAACGCAGACGGCGATAACTGGGCTAACGTCAATCGACACCGTAGGGCCAGTTATTTATGCCGGAAGAGATCACGAAACCGAGACTGCTGGGGATCAGCATATTGATGGTCCTCCGACGCGCGCGGCATTCCTTAAGCCAATCGAATTCAAGCCGCAGCGGGAATACAGACTTACGTTTGCGCCCAGTTCAGAGCCGGTAGAGCCCATGCAATGACGGTTCGAATCCCGGTATTCAACCCAATCGCCCTCAAGGCCCCGACCCGTGCTACTTGGCTCAGAACGCTCTTCGCCCTTGCACGCCAGAGCAGCGCTCACCCGTAGCGAAGCCGGTCGGCGTGGACCTGAATATCGTGGGCACTTGGGAGCTTCCGCAGAAGGGTGGAGCTTGGGTGTTGGAGGTTCATCGCGATGGTACGTACAAGTTTCATAGCGAAGCGGGCGATGGCGTTGCACCCAACGCTGGGATCTTTTCTGCGAGTAACGGGCGCTGGGCGCTACAAGCAACGAATGGATACGCGGACGGCGGCACTTATCTGTTTCCGCCTCCCGATACCTGGATCGCGACCGGGAAATTTGGCACGCTGCTTGGCGTCAGCGTGGCTCCAAGATGAGCGTCGCCAAGAAATAGACCCTTGCGAACAGCCAACCTTGTCAAAGTCGCTGCGCGGTCATCGTCATAGTTCAAAGGTCTGGATGTCGGTAAGCGGAGACCGCAGCTAAGGGCACCCGTGCCGCCCATAGCGAGCCCCTTATCGCTTTGTCTTGGTCCTCGGCTGCATTTTTTTAGCGATCGGTTTGTCAGCAATCGATACTTGCGCGAAGGTTCCCACTGACGCATTGAGCGCAGTCGCCAGCGCCGCATCGCCATTGACCAGCGCTTGCCACGCCAGCTCCAGCCCTTTGCGCCTTCCCTTAAGGGTTATCTTCAACGTCGTCGGCGAGATTGCCACGATGTAGGTGCTGCGCCCGATACGCAATTCTCGTTTGAGAGTTTTCTCCAGCGCGGTTGCCATGGAAGTAAGCAGTTTCCAAGCCACACGTCAGGCGATACTTTAACTCCATACAGCTTGATTCGCCGCAGATTACTGTATGGACGGCCGTGCCAGCGCTCCGCTACCGTTTATCGATGGGCCGCCGATCCGTTTTCGATTCCCTTGAGACTACCGGTGAGCCGCGCTGGTACGTGGTGCGCAACATGCCCTTGTCTGTACCCGCCCAACCTCAATGCACGTTGATCTGTTCCCACACATTGGCGGTTGTGTGCATGCAGGTCAACGCTTCCTCTAGTGCACCGTCCCGGTTGTAGACGCGCATTTGTAACACCGGGCGCCCACGTTCTCGCGAGAGTGCCAAGCTAATCGTACCGGTCACAAACCAAATAGGGCCATCG
>JBEKWD010000128.1:0-6770 GCA_049513435.1 Steroidobacteraceae bacterium
ATGCTGGTCACGGACATCTCGGCTGGACGCTTGCATGCGGCTCGGGACGTGTCATAGCAGATCTCATTGATGGTCGAGATCCAGGCATTCCATTGCCCCCGCCGCAAGGAGTGGTTATCGCGAAACCCGGTTAGATGGTCACGGTGTTTGCGACTGGCAGCGGGCAGCTGACGCCAGGAGAGTTCAAACGCACTTCGTCGTCAATCAATCACTCAGAGCTGGCCGCTTCCCAGGTCATTCGTGTACCAAAGAATGCCAGCAGGTCAGGAACTATCATGAAACTAAATCATCCCGCCGTGCTGATGATTCTCGCCTTTCCGGCGAGTTCATCCCTCTGGGCAGCCCCTCCCGGGGTAACGTTCTCCCAGCCCGCCTCGCAGGTCGATCGCTTCGACTATGTCGAAATCCTCGCCTCCGTTGCCTCGCCCGACGCCCGCAACTGCTTCACCGATGCTTCACTCACCGGCTCGCTCGAAACCGCGGATGGCGCCCATCACTGGACTGTCGAGGGCTTCTGCGACGCCACCGACGCAAGCGTCTTTCGCATCCGCTTCATGCCTTCCGTTGCCGGCCGCTACAAGTACTCAGTCACCTACCAGCAAGACGGCTTCACCAGGTCGACCAGCGGCCAGTTTCTTGCCGTTGAAGCTCATCGCCGCGGCATCCTCGGTGTCGATCCGCAATATCCGTGGCATTTCATCTGGCAGGGCACAGGAGAGCACTACTTCTTCAACGGTACTACGGCCTACTGGCTCGTCGGCTGGCGCGACGATCACGTGATTCAATTCAGTGTCGATCGGCTCCATCGCCTCAAGGTGAACCGAATGCGCGTGACCCTTGCCGGGCGGGAAGATGTCACCTTCTTCGGTGAGCCCGTCATGACGGGTCCAAACTTCACCGTGTACACCGCCGCGTGGCCCGCTCAGAACGCCGACGATCCGCTGCATCCGGGTTTCGACTACACACGGTACAACCTTAGCTACTGGCAACGCTTTGAGCGGATGCTCAAGTTCGCTCGTGACCGCGACATGATCATTTCAGTCGTGCTCGACATGAATGACAGCAAACTGCATCCTGAGGCAGGCAGCGAAGACGAGCGCCGCTTCATCCGCTATGCGATCGATCGCTTTGGCGCCTTCTCCAACATCACCTGGGACCTTGGCGACGACCTCGACTCCTATCGGGACGAGAGATGGACGCACGACACCGGCATCTACCTTCAGGAGCGCGACCCCTGGAAGCACCTCGAGACTAGCCATCCTGCGGTCAGCAACGCTCACCAGGACCGCGCCGCGTCGTGGTTCGGCTTCACTTCTTATCAGGATTGGTCGCGGGATCAGCACCGTCTCATGCTCGAGTCCCGCAGGCTGCAGCAAGAGACTGGCCGCATCATTCCGCAAACGAATGAAGAGTACGGTTACGAAGATCACTATCCGCACTGGGCCCTCCCGGGCTCCGATTCCTCCGACACGCTGCGCCGTACTGCATGGGAAATCGTGATGGCCGGCGCTTATCAGACATCCGGCGAGACCGTGCGCCGCGGAACCAACGTCGGCGCGGATATGGGAGGCGGCTGGTTCAACGGCCGCGGAGATGACACCATGACCATGTTTCTCGGATACGGCCACATGGTCGACTTCTTCACCGGCTTCGAGTGGTGGAAGACTAATCCGCACGACGAGCTCGTGAACGAAGGCAATTACTGTTTAGCCGATCCCGGCCAGACCTACGCGATTTATCTCCCGAAGGGCGGCCAGGTCACCCTCAAACTCGAGCCGGGCCGCTATCGCGCGCACTGGTTTAGCGCGGTAACCGGCGAGAAGATCGATCTTCCGCCCGTCGACGGATCATCCTGGACGTCGCCCGCTGCGCCTGACGCAAATGACTGGACCATCCTGCTGGAACGGGTTTCGGGAGCAACGGGACAGAAAACCGGGTTAAGCGATGGCCGTTAAGGGGATTGCGATCTATGGCTGCGGTCTGGACGCGACTGGCTAAGTACAGTCGGCTCCGAAATCACATTGCTTGAGCGGCACCAGACGCGTCCTGTTGCGTACCTTGTGGACCAGGTAGAGCGCTATGTAGATCGGGAGCATGATGTAGTCAGTGACTAAGTCGAACCAGGAGAACGGCGAACTCTGAAACACGCTGTAGTTCGCGCCCAGAATGACGATCACGAACATGATGAGCGCGAGCCAGGTGCCCCAGGGATAGAACTTGGCCCTGAATTTCAAATCCTCGACCCGCCGACCCTGGGCGGCCAAGGCGTGGCGAAAACGCACGTGGCAGACGGCGATGCCGAACCAGACCAGAAAGCCGTTCAGGCTTGATGCGTTGTAGAACATCTGATAGATCTTCTGATCACCCACCATACTGGAGAAGAACGTCAGTAGGCTGACCAGCGCGGTGGCAATCAGTGCGATCGCCGGAACGCCGCGTCGGTTCAGGCGCGCGCACAGCTCAGGCGCCTTGGAGCTGTGGGCCATCGCATGCAACATGCGCGAGGCCACATACATCGATGAGTTCCCGCACGACAAAACCGCAGTCAGAATCACCGCATTCATAATGCTGGCGGCATAATAGCCAATCACCGGTATGTACTGGAAAACGATTGTGTAAGGCGACAGCGCCACGTGCCTCTCGTCACCGCGCAGTAAATTGGGGTCCGTGAACGGAATGAGAGTGCCGACCACGAATATCGAGCCGACGTAGAACAGCAGAATCCGCCAGAATACCGAGCGGATGGCCCTGGGAACGTTTCTCGCCGGGTCTGTGGTCTCCGCGGCGGCGAGGCCGACCCCTTCGGTTCCTTGGAACGCGAAGCCCGCGACCAGAAATTGAGCCAACACCGAACCCCATCCGCCGACGATCGGTGCGTGAGCGCCGGTGGCGGGGTCGGACAGCGTCCAGTTGGCGAAGCCGGCACGATCGCCGCCAATAATGCCAGCGATCATTAGCCCACCGACTAGCAGGAAAATGATCACCGTCGCGACCTTGATGCTGGAGAACCAGTATTCCGCCTCGGCGTACGCGCGCACCGACAGCAGATTCAGCGCCAACAGCAATGCCAGGAATCCAGCCGCCCACAGTGCCGAATTGGATTCCGGGAACCAGAATTTCACGATCAGCGCGCCGGCAACCAGTTCGGCGGCCAGGGTGATGGCCCAACCGAACCAGTAGTTCCAGCCGACGGCGAATGCGAACGATGAGTCAATGAAGCGTTCGGCGTAACACTCGAACGAGCCGCGGATAGGCAATTGCGTGGCCATCTCGCCCAGCGACTGCATCATGCAGAAAACCGCCAGGCCCATGACGGTGTATGCGAGCAGTGCACCGCCAGGACCGGCGTGAGAGATCGCACTGCCGCTGGCAAAGAACAGGCCGGTACCGATCGCACCGCCGATGGCGATCATGCTCAGCTGGCGCGAATCGATGCTTCGATGCAGGTCCTGCTGCGGCGGCAGAACAGTGGCGCCCGTCGCGGGACCGGCTTGCACGCTCACGCTGAGCGGTCCGGGGGTGTCGGATGTCCAATTGTCATTTGTCCGCGCGATTCTACGCTCGCCGCGAGGCCGCACCACCCGCGAACGCACTCGAGGCGGCGCTGCATGACGGCTAACGGTACTTGTGGCGCCCCAATTCAGAGTGCTCAAAAGCACACCGTCCGCGCCAGCGCAAAGCCGCTGTCAGTTCGACTCCGGTGGCCTACGTGTCGATGATCGTCTGAGAATATGTCTTCAGGCCAATGGGTGATTTACACCAAGAACATTGCGATGCCCGCGACGAACATGACCACTGTGGTGAGCATGACAACGCGGCGAGTAATACTTGAGCTGCATTGTCCCTGCATGATGCGTTCATCGTTTGACACCAGCAACAAAGCTACCAATAGAAATGGCGCGAGCAGGCCGTTTAGGATGGCCGTCCAGAACAACGCCTTGATCGGATCGACGTTAAGAAAATCGAGGACCACGCCCCCCAGCGTTGCGATAATGAATACTAAATAGAACGACACTGCACTATTTAACTTCTCGTTCAGGCCATAGTTCCAGTCAAATGTTTCTGCAAACGCGTAAGCCGCCGAGCCGGCCAGCGTCGGAATCGCCAATAATCCGGTGCCGACGATGCCGATCGTATAAAGGAAATAGGCGTAATCGCCTGCGAGCGGCCGCAACGCTTGCGCCGCCTCCTTGGTAGTTGTGATCGTCAGAATGCCGTGCTCATGCAAAGTTACGGCTGTTGTTAGAATGATAAAGAACATGACAAGGTTGGAAAAAAAGGTACCCACCCCTACATCGATGCGACGGTCTATGATCTCGTGGCTGGTGGCGCCGCGGCGATGAACGAGTAGACGGCGCCCCTTTGCTTTCTCTTCTTCAATCTCCTGCCCGGCCTGCCAGAAAAATAGATAGGGGCTTATGGTGGTGCCTAAGATTGCGACGAGAGCCGCCCATGCCGGTTGGCCATGAGGCAGGCTCGGGATAACCGCATCATGTAATACACCTGGCCAGTGCGGATGCGCTAGGAATGCGGTGATGACATAGGCGAATAGCGCGACCGCCAGCCACTTCAGGACTTGGGCGATTTGCTGATAGCGCAGCCACACCGTGAGGAGGCAAATGCCTAGACCAAACACCCACACGTACACTCGGGAGGGTCCGGCCCCAAGCATTTGCGCGGCATCAGCCATACCCGAGAGATCCGATGCTATGTTGATGGTATTGGCAATTAGCAGTGCCAATGCAATGAGACCGACCACCCAGCGTGGGAATTTCTGTCTCATCGCGCCCGCGAGTCCCATACCCGTCACCATGCCGACCCGGGCACACATCATCTGGACGCATCCCATCAGCGGCCAGGTGAGTAACGCGGACCAAAGAAAGGACGTACCGAATTGGGCGCCGACCACTGAGTAAGTCGTTACACCGGACGGATCATCATCGGCAGCACCCGTTGTGACTCCCGGGCCGAGAGCGCGCAGTACGCGTTTGATTCCACCCTCTTTCGCAGGCGTGTCTAAGCTCATGACGACCTCCGCGGTGCAAGGAAGCTCGCAGCCTGGTCACGCCACGGGTCGACAAGAGGATGAGAAATGGCACAGCAGACGCTAATGCCAACGCTCGAGCCGCCATCGAACGGATGCCGAGTGACGGGAGCAGGAGACACCCAGACCAGCAGGCCCCGTTAGTGCGGGAAGCTCACTCGCTGTCTAGGGTGACTGTCCAAGTTGCAGGCGCTCAATTAAAAAGGTGTCGCATTCTAGCCGGGATCGTGACCGGGTCAATACGCGGGTCTGCGTCCGCGCGTTTGGATTTTGGCTTAGTGCAGGGATCCCGCGAACGGATCCCGGTGGCGATAATCCATCGCCGCTATCTATCGAGGCGATTGAAACAATCAACCACGCGCATCGACTCCCGAGACTATATTTGCGCCACTTTGGACAAGCAGGAGCGACTCGTGAGCGCAGCAATCGAATCAAAGTGCCCTTTTGACGCGCGCGGCGACGGTACTGCGCATCACGCGCCCGGTAGCGGTACTGCAAATAAGGACTGGTGGCCGAGCCATCTGCCCGTGGACTTGCTGCATCAGCACTCCTCGAAGTCCAATCCTATGGGGCGGGATTTCAACTACGCGATGGAATTTAAAACTCTCGACCTCGTGGCGCTGAAGAAGGACCTCGCGGCGCTGATGATCGACTCGCAGCCCTGGTGGCCGGCAGACTTCGGGCACTACGGCCCCCTGTTCATTCGCATGGCATGGCACAGCGCGGGTACGTACCGCACCGGTGATGGCCGCGGCGGCGGTGGTAGAGGCCAGCAGCGCTTTGCGCCACTCAATAGTTGGCCGGACAACGCTAGCCTCGATAAGGCGCGCCGCCTGCTTTGGCCAATCAAGCAAAAGTACGGCCGCAAGATTTCCTGGGCCGACCTGATGATTCTTGCCGGCAATGTGGCGCTCGAATCGATGGGCTTCAAAACCTTCGGTTTTGCTGGCGGCCGCGAAGACGCATGGGAGCCTGACCATGACGTCTACTGGGGCACGGAGAAAAAATGGTTGGGTGCGGACACGCGCTATACCGGAGAGCGAGAGCTCGCCAATCCGCTGGCCGCCGTGCAGATGGGCCTCATCTACGTGAATCCGGAAGGCCCGGACGGCAAACCGAATCCGGTTGCCTCCGCGCGGGACATTCGTGAGACCTTCGGCCGCATGGCGATGAACGACGAAGAGACGGTTGCCTTGATTGCGGGTGGCCACACCTTCGGCAAGACTCACGGCGCAGGCGCGGCTTCACATGTGGGCGCAGAGCCTGAAGCAGGTGACCTGGAGGCGCAGGGCTTCGGCTGGAAGAGCAGCTATGGTACCGGCTGGGCGGGTGATGCGATCACCAGTGGCCTGGAAGTCACCTGGACTAGCACGCCCACGAAGTGGAACAACGACTTCTTCAAGAACCTGTTCGGCTACGAATGGGAGTTGACGAAGAGTCCGGCCGGCGCGCATCAGTGGCGGCCGAAAAATGGCGTGAGTGCCGGCACCGTGCCGCACGCGCACGACTCCTCGAAGCGCATCGCGCCTTCCATGCTGACGACTGACCTCGCACTGCGTTTCGATCCGGCGTACGAGAAAATCTCCCGGCGCTTTCTGCAACACCCGGATCAGTTTGCGCAAGCCTTTGCGCGCGCCTGGTTCAAGCTAACGCACCGTGACATGGGTCCGCGCGCGCGCTATCTCGGCCCGGAAGTGCCTGCAGAAGAGCTCATCTGGCAGGACCC
>JBEKWD010000129.1:0-6758 GCA_049513435.1 Steroidobacteraceae bacterium
AAGCGCAGCGACTGGGCGGGTAGCGGCTGCCAGGGTCCGGCGATATTGACTCCCGGGGGCACGCGCCTGTGTGAAATCCACACGGCACCGATCGCCCAGGCGAGCACCAATGCCGTGGGCAGCAATCGCAATAGCCGGCGTAGCTTCTTCAGGCCGAGACGGGCCGCAGAATTCCGGGCGCGGCCGGGACCAGGTTCGCGAACGCGGGACGGGCATTCTGCTGACTCAGCAGCAGTTGCAATAACTCATCGATGCTGCGGGCCTCGCCAAACAGCTGGCCTTGCGCCACATCACAGCGGCTGTTGCGCAGGAACTCGAGTTGACGCAACGATTCGACGCCTTCGGCCACGACCTCCATGCCCAGGCTATGCCCCATGTCGATGATGGTACGCACCAGCACGGCGTCGGCCGGATCGTCGGCCGAGTCGCGCACGAAGGACTGATCGATCTTGAGCGTGCCGATCGGGAATTGCTGCAAGGCTGACAGCGAGGAGTAGCCGGTGCCAAAGTCATCGATCGACAGATGCAGGCCCATGTCATGCAGCTGATTGAGCATCTGCACAGTCCGGCGGGGATCGGCCATCAACGTGGTTTCGGTGATCTCGAGCTCGAAGTTGCGGGTCGGTACCGCATGGCGCTCGAACACCGAGCGACAATTCAGGATGAAGCTTGCCTGCTTGAGCTGCTTGAGCGAGAGATTCAGCGAGATGCGCCCCGGGTCGCTGACATGGCGGCGCAAGGAGCGAAAGTCCATGCAGACTCGCTCGAGCACCCATTCGCCGATGGCGCTGATCAGGTTGGTCTCCTCGGCGATCGGAATGAACTGCGCCGGCGGAATATCACCGTGTCCGGGCAATCGCCAGCGCAATAAGGCCTCAGCGCCCACGACGCGGCCGTCGCGCAGGTCCACCTTGGGCTGGTAGCGCACGACGAATTCGTCGCGTTCCACGGCGCGACGCAACTTGCTCTTGAGCATGAGCCGCTCGACCGCCGCGGCATTCATCTCCGGCGAGTAGAACGCATACGTGTTGCCGCCATTTTGCTTCGAGTAATACATCGCCGCATCGGCGTTGCGGATCAGGTCGATGACGTTCTCCGCATCGTGCGGGCACAAAGCAATGCCGATGCTCACGGTCAGGAACACCTCCTGCTGGTGAATGTGAAACGCCTCACTCGCCGCATGCAGCACGGTGCGGGCGAGCTGCGCGACCGGACCACCGGCCTCCTCACTCTGCTCGCTGATGCCGTCGACGAACAAGGCGAACTCATCCCCGGCCAGCCGACCCAGCACCGCTTCCCCGCTCAACACGCGCGTGAGCCGCTCGCTCAAGACCTCGAGCACGCGGTCACCCGAAGCGTGACCGAAGGTATCGTTGACTTCCTTGAAGCGATCCATGTCGATGTAGAGCATCGCGACGCCGTGACCGGTGCGCCGCGAGCGCGCGATCGCCTGTTGCAGCAGATGCTGGAACTGCATGCGGTTGGGTATCTTGGTCAGCGCGTCGTAGCGGGCCAGATAACGGATACGCCGCTCGGCGCGCTTGCGTTCGGTGATGTCGCGCGCCACATAGATCTGTCCTTCGAACTGCGGATCATCCGTGGCGATGGTCGAGCTGACGAAGGAGACCGGGATGGTCTGCCCGGAGCGAGTGCGCAACACCGTCTCACCGGTCTCGCACGCAACCATGAGCGGATCGGGCTCGCCTTTGTCAGACGGCTCGATCAGCGTCACGATGTCCTTGCCGATCAGCTCGTTCTCGGCGTAGCCGGTCAGGCGCCAGGCCGCCTCATTGGCGATGCGCACAAAACCACCGGGGGCGGTCACGAACACCGCGTCGGTCATGCTGTTGAGTACGCTGTGCAGGTAGTTGCGCGTGAACGTGGTGCTGCGCAATGCCTGGCGCATGTTTTCAAACGCCTGCTCGAGCTCCCCGAGCTGAGCGCGCCCCGTACTCACGAGCGCCTGGCCGAACTCACCGCGACTGATGGTCTCGGCGGCGCCAATCAATCCGAGCACGGTCGGGTCCAGGCGCTCGCGCCGACGCCAGAAGCGCCAGCCCGGCAGCACCAGCCCCACGGCGGCGAGCGCGCCCAGCAGCGCAATGCTCAGCGGCGGCAGAGCATAGTGGCGCGCGAGATAGGTCAGCAGCGCTGCCACCCCCACCGCGGCACCCCCAAGCGCCAGCATTACATATTTAGACTGCGGGCCGTACATGCGGCCTCCAGATTATCGTAATGCTGGAATAATGCCGTATGCGGGCTCCCACGGCTACAAATCATGCCAACTCTAAGCCCTGAGCAGCTCACCGGTAAGGCTCGAACGCACGTCCTGGAGCTTCAGGAAGCGGGCTGTACATTGCAGAGCGATACCGCGCGCGCCTACCTGGCGCTGCGCGCCGCGGCCTCGCGCGATGGCATCGCGGTGGCTGCGGCTTCCAGCTTTCGGCCCTTCGAGCACCAGCTGGCGATCTGGAACGACAAGTTTCTCGGTCGCAGGGCGCTGCTGGATCGGGATGGCCGCGCGCTGGAGCGCGCGCAGATGCCAGAGGCGCAGATCGTGCATGCCATCCTGCAATGGTCGGCTTTGCCCGGCGCAAGCCGGCATCATTGGGGCACGGAAATCGATGTGTTCGATCGTCATGCGCTGCCCTCGGGGAGGCCAAAGCTGCTGCCCGCGGAGTTCGCCCCCGGGGGCCTGTTCAGCGCACTGGATCGGTGGCTGCAACAGCATGCCGAGGGCTTCGGCTTCTTCCGGCCCTACGATCGCGATCGCGGCGGGGTTGCCCCTGAGCCCTGGCATTTGAGCTTCGCGCCGGTCTCGGGCGAGGCGCTGCAGACGCTCAGGCTCGAGGTGCTGGCCGAGGCTTTGAACAGCGCCGATCTGGCCGGAGCGGGGGTCGTGCGATCGCAGCTCGCCGACATCTACGAGCGCTATGTGCTGGCGGTGGCCACGCCCTCGCCGCAAGCCCTGGCGGCCCGCGGCATGGGCGATGAGCACTAGTCCTGCATCCAGGCCTTTTTGAAGTACCCCAGCATCAGGCTGCGCACGCGCCCGAGGGTCTCTGGATCAGCGGCGTGCAGCGGTGGATTGCGGCGAAGCATGCGCCAGCTCTCACTGCGCAGCACCTGCTCGAGATACTGCATATTGCGTTCAATCGATTCGATATAGGGGTTGCGGCCTTCGAACAGAATCTCCAGATAGCGGTAGGAGTGCTCGAAGTCCCGATCCAGTCTGGTCGCGCGCGTGTGGGCCACGAAGCCCGGCGTCTGGCGCAACAAATCCAGGCCCGAGGCGTAGCGCACTTCCGCGCCGCCGCCGACGGCTGATAGCGCAACGCCGCCCAGTACGAATTCCGGGTACAGACGATCGCGGCATTTCTCCAGATAACAGCGATCCGCCAGCTGCGCGATCATATCGGCGGTGCCGAGCAAATGACCGAGCTTCAGATCCCGCGCGTCAGTCGTCACGATCTCGCTGAAAGGACGCTCGTAGCCCGTGAAGTGAATGATCTGCGCGGCCACATCAGTCCACGGCGCCAATCCCAGCTGCGGCAGGTACAGCTGCAGGAACTGCGCGCCTCGGGTCACGTGGCTGCGCGTGAATTCGGCCCCATTGGCCTGCTCGTGATCGCTGCTGCGCCTCAGATAACCTACATCATGGAACAAGGCGAGCAGCACGCCGACCACGGCGCGCTCGCTGGTGAGCGAATTGGGCGCGTCGACTTGTCGCTCATAGCCGGCCAGCAGTCGCGCCATGGCCAGGGTGACATCGAGCGTGTGTTGCCGGTCGTGGTAGACGGTGTCGACGCCCGCATAGCCGGGCATGCGGCCGGCGAACAGCGCATCGAAATCCTTGAACGCGCGTTCCACGGGCGCAAGATCCATACGAGGCCAGGTGCCCAGCAGCAGCTGCGCGGTCGCGCGCAAGACTTCCGGAGGAGAACTAACTCGTACCGTGTTTGTTATATCGAAATCGCTGCGGCGGGTACCGGCCATCAATGAGCCACCATCTGTCGGCGCCCCGAGATGCTCTGGAGACTGGCCGTCATTGCATCGAAGTCTAGGTCACTGCTCGCGGGGGCACCAGCGACGCGGTGCACAGTTCTGTTGCGCAGGGTGCCGGGTTTATATGTCAAAGCTCGCTAGCACCGGGGCGTGATCGGATGCACGCTGCAGGCTGCGCGGGCCCCGATCGATCCGGCATGCCGTGCAGCGCTCGGCGAGCGCCGTGGAGGCCAGCAGCAGATCGATGCGCAGACCGTGATTGCGCCGGAACGAGCCCGCACGATAATCCCACCAGCTGAAGGACTGCGGCGGCTGCTCGAATCGACGAAAGACATCGGTCAGACCGAGCTGCATCAGGCCGCGCAGCGCCTCGCGCTCCGGCTCGCTGACGTGCACCGAGCCGATCCATGCGGTCGGATCGTGTACGTCGCGGTCCTCCGGAGCGATGTTGAAATCCCCGAGCACCACGAGGCGTGGATAGCGTTCGAGCTCCTCGCGTAGCCACTCGCGCAAGGCCCGCAGCCAACTTAATTTGTACTCGTATTTCGGCGAGCCTACCTCCTGTCCGTTGGGCACATAGAGATTCACGATGCGCAATGGGCCGCAGCATGCCGCGAGCACGCGTCGCTGCGAGTCGTCGAAACGCGGAATCTCCAGTGCCGTCTCGCTCAGCGGGCTGCGCGCGAGAATCGCCACACCGTTGTAGCTGCGCTCGCCGTTGAACACCGCCTGGTAGCCGGCCGCCTCGAGCGCCGCCCCCGGGAAGAGCTCATCGGTGACCTTGGTCTCCTGCAATGCCACGACCTGCGGGCCGTTCGCCTGCAGCCACTGCAGCAATTGTTCCAGGCGCACGCGCAGTGAGTTCACGTTCCAGGTAGCGATCTGCATGCTGCAACCATAGCGCCGCGCCGGCGCCGGTGCGAGCGCTTAAGCCTGTCAGCGCGGCGTGTCGAGTGCGAGGTTGAGCTCGAGCACGTCGATGCGCCGCTCGCCCAGGAACCCCAGCACAACACCGTGCTCGTGTGCCGCGATCAGCGCCTCGATCTGCCGCAGCGGTAGCGCGCGCGCGCGCGCGACGCGCGCGGCCTGGTAGTGCGCGGCGGCCGGGCTGATCTGCGGATCCAGACCGCTCGCCGAGGCCGTCACGAGCTCGACCGGGATCGGCGCTCGATTGTCGGGGTCGGCATCGTGCAGCGCCTTCGCATTCGCCTTGACCTGATCGAGCAACGCTGGATTGAGCGCGCCGAGGTTTGAGCCCGAGGAGGCCACGCCGTTATAGGGCTGCGGTGTCGTGGCCGACGGCCGGCCCCAGAAATATTTGCTGGCCGTGAAGCTCTGGCCAATCAAATGCGATCCGATCAGCTTGCCGTCCCGGTAGATAAGGCTGCCTTCGGCCTCGCGCGCAAAGGCGAGCCTCGAGACCGCGGTGATGACAGCCGGGTAGAGCAGGCCAAGCAGTATCGTCATGACCAGCAGCAGGCTCAATGCCGCTCGCAAGTGGCGTAGAAACATAGCAGCGCTCCTCATGCCCAACCGGTCGCCGACAGCAGCATGTCGATCAGTTTGATTCCCGGGAACGGCACGATGATGCCGCCGAGTCCGTAGATCAGCAGATTTCGACGCAACAGCGGACCGGCACCGAGGGGCCGGTACTTCACGCCCTTGATCGCCAGGGGTATCAACGCGACGATGATCAGCGCATTGAAGATCACCGCCGACAGAATCGCGGTCTGGGTGCCCAGACGCATGATGTTGAGCGCGCCGAGCTGCGGGTAGGTCAAGGCAAAGGCAGCCGGGATGATCGCAAAGTACTTCGCGACGTCATTGGCGATCGAAAAGGTCGTCAACGCTCCGCGCGTCATGAGCATCTGCTTGCCCGTCTCGACGATCTCGATGAGCTTGGTCGGGTTCGAGTCGAGGTCGACCATGTTGCCGGCCTCCTTCGCCGCCTGCGTGCCGGTGTTCATGGCCACTGCGACATCGGACTGTGCCAGCGCCGGCGCGTCGTTGGTGCCGTCGCCGCTCATCGCGACCAGCCGTCCCTGCCCCTGCAGCTCGCGAATCAGCTTGAGCTTCGCTTCCGGCGTGGCCTCGGCGAGGAAATCATCGATGCCCGCCTCGGCGGCGATCGCGGCGGCGGTGAGGCGGTTATCACCGGTGATCATGATGGTCTTGATACCCATGTGCCGCAGGTCGGCGAAGCGCTCCCTGATACCGCCCTTGACGATGTCCTTGAGCTCGATGACGCCGAGCACGTGCGCGTCGTCCGCCACCACGAGCGGGGTGCTGCCCTGCCGGGCCACACGCTGCACGACATCCTTGACCGCTTGCGGGAACGGCTCCCCGAGCCGCTCCACGTATGCGGCAATCGCATCGGCGGCGCCCTTGCGGATCTGGCGCGCGCCGATATCCACGCCGCTCATGCGCGTGTGGGCCGAGAACTGTACGAATACCGCGCCGAGCGCGCCCAGATCGCGCTCGCGCAGATTAAAGCGCTGCTTGGCGAGTACTACGACGCTGCGCCCCTCCGGGGTCTCATCGGCCAGCGAGGCCAGCTGGGCGGCATCGGCGAGCTCCTGTTCGCTGACACCCGGGGCTGGCAGGAACGCCATGGCCTGGCGATTGCCGAGCGTGATCGTGCCGGTCTTGTCGAGCAGCAGCACATCGACATCACCGGCCGCTTCCACGGCGCGACCGGAGGTGGCAATCACATTCGCCTGCAGCATGCGGCTCATGCCGGCCACGCCGATCGC
>JBEKWD010000130.1:0-6744 GCA_049513435.1 Steroidobacteraceae bacterium
GTTGAGAGGGTCTTGTTTGCCGGTCTCGGTGCTACCGGTGCTACCGGTGCTGGATGAGGCGGTGAGGCGCCCGCTGGTGCTGAGGGCTTGACCTCAGCCGTATGAGAAACAAAAGGCTTTGCGCCGGGAGCAGCACTGGCAGCCACGGCGCTGTGCTGCAACTCCGCGACGCTCGCGACCGGACGCGGCACGGCGGCATGGGCCGGAACGCCATGATTCGCCGAAGCAAAGTTGGATTTATCCTGTTTCGCAACTTGCTCATGTTGCTGTTGCGCCTGAGTGGCCGGAAGATGAGGCTCACTGGCGGCCGCTTGCTGCTCCTGAGTGGGTTTCGCGGCAACCCCGTTCGGACCACCGTTGAAGCTGGTGTGGGTGTTGTTGACGATCGTTGTGTTGTTGACGATCGTGGTGTTGACGTAGGTCGAGCGGATCACGGTCGTGTTCACGCTTACTGCGGCAGTGTTATAGGCGAAGACGCCGCCGCGCCACTCGCCGCCGGCAAAGCCACCCCCACCATAACCAAATCCGTAATTCACGCCGCCGTAGAAGCCAACGTGTGTGCCCCAATAGCCGCCGTGGAAGACATACACACCGCCATCTCCCCAGCCCCAATAGCCCGGTGTCCACAGATAGCCCGGTTGCGGAGCGGCGACCCAAGTGCCCGGGATCCAGTAGTAGTCGCTAACACCGTCCCACGCCCAGTAACCGGGTGTCCACATGAAGTTGGGCTCTGGGCAGGGAGGCTGAACGTAAACCGGGATAGCAGGCGGTTCGATGTTGACGCTGACGCCGATTGAGATCTGTGCAAAGGCCGCCATCGGCATTGAAACGAACGCACCCGTTAATAAGGCGATAAAGAGGAGCCGCATACTGCAAGGTTTCATTCGAAACTCCCTCTTCGATCCATTCAGGCGCCAGACCCTAGCACGGCTCCGGCGCGGCGC
Source organism: Steroidobacteraceae bacterium (assembly GCA_049513435.1). GTDB lineage: Bacteria > Pseudomonadota > Gammaproteobacteria > Steroidobacterales > Steroidobacteraceae > FEN-1191. The sequence goes on from JBEKWD010000130.1 coordinate 945, forward strand.
GAATCAGACTGAATCGCACGCGCACTGCATCCAGAACGCCACAGTTCGCATTCGGTTTACCGCGAATTACGAATATAGCCCGCGAGCATGAAGGCCTCTGCGCGCTAGCGAACACAGGCGTCACCGACGAGCGAAGCGGCGCTAGTCGGCTGAACTGTAGGGCCGATTTCCAGCCATCGTCCCAAATGCCGTAGAATCGCGCGCCAGAGAACAGACGGGGGGAATATCCATGCCGCGCACCTTGATGCTGCTGATCGCCTTTACAGTCCCGGCCGCCGCTGCGTTCGCGCAGGCGGGGCCCAGATCGCTCGACATCTACTTCATCGACACCGAGGGTGGGCAGTCATCGTTATTCGTCTCCCCAAGCGGGCAGACCGTGTTGATCGATACCGGCAACGCCGGCACGCGCGATCCGGGACGCATCATGGAGGCGGTCAGGGCGGCGGGCGTCAAGCAGATCGATTACCTGCTGATCACCCATTATCACGGTGATCACATCGGCGGCTACCCCGAGCTCGTCAAGCAGATACCGATAATGCATTACATCGATCATGGGCCGACGGTTCAACCCGAGCAGAACACCGACTCGAAGCAGGCGTATGACGCCGCCATACAGCACCATCCGCATGTGGTCGCCAAACCGGGCGACAAGGTGCCGGTCAGCGGCCTCGATTGGACCATCGTCTCCTCGGCTGGCAAGACGCTGACCACGAGCATGGCGGGCGCGCCAGGGGCCGGCCTGCCCAATCCGTACTGCGCCGAATACACGCCCAAAGAGATCACGCAGGACATGGAAAACGCCCAATCCGTCGGCAGCGTGATCAGCTATGGGAAATTTCGCATGGTCGATCTCGGCGATCTGCTCTGGAACTGGGAAGCCCAGCTCGCCTGCCCGGTCAATCGCATCGGCACCATCGATCTGCTGCTGACCACCCACCACGGGCTGAGCTGGTCGGGACCCCGAGCGCTCATCTATGCGCTGCGGCCACGGGTCGTCGTGATGAATAACGGCACGCGCAAAGGCGGTGCAGTCGAGACCTTCCAGACGCTCGAATCCGCGCCGGGCCTGGAGAATCTATGGCAACTGCACTGGTCGGAGAATGGGCTGCTCGAGCACAACGCGCCCGGCAACTTCATCGCCAACATCGAAACACCGGCGACCAGCGCTGCCGTCCTCAACAGTCCGCCAACCGAGCCCGCGGCTGGCGCGCATCTGCCCGCGGACGTGGCCAATCAGGAGCATTCCCCGGCCTATTGGATCAAGGTCAGCGCGCTGCCCGATGGCACCTTTACCGTCACGAATTCTCGCAACGGCTTCTCGAAAACCTATCGCCCGCGAAGCTGACCGGGGCTCGATGCTCAATCATGCGCAACCGCGGGGCGTGCCTGTGAAGCTGGTTGTTCTCGCTCTGCTGTGCGTTAGCCTGGGCGCGAGCGCCGAAGAGGCCGGTGGTCCCAGTCCGGGCGGCGCATCGTTCGCGAGCCGCTGCGCAGCGTGTCATGGCGCGGATGGCAATGGCACCGAGCGCGGACCGAGCCTGCGCGCCTATGTGGCGGCCAATCCCGATCCACAGATTGCCGCGCTGATCCGCACCGGCATCCGCGGCATGCCGGCGCACAATATCGCCGATCCGGAGATGACTGATCTGCTGGCGTTTTTGCACACGCTCGGACCGGTCGCGGGCACGAGCCCGAGCGGCGCAGCGCGCCGTACGATCAGGTTGAATACTGGCGAGTCCTTGCAGGGCGACGTGCTCAATGAGACGAATTTCGATCTGCAGCTCGCGAGCGCCGATGGCCGCATTCACCTGCTGACGCGCGATGGCGAGGTCTACCGCGAGCCGAGCCTGCAGCCCGAGGTCGACTGGCCACGCTATGACGGCAGTTTCACGAGTAATCGCAACAGCCCGCTCGCCCAGATCAATCGCTCGAACGTGCGGGCTCTGAAGCTGCAATGGATGTTCCCGATCACCTGGGCGCCGCGGCTGGAGGCCACGCCGATCGTGGTCGATGGGGTCATGTATGTGACCGCCGCCAACGCGGTGTTCGCGCTCGATGCGCGCAACGGGCGCCAGTTGTGGAGCTATCGGCGCGAGCGCAGCGTGGGTTTGCTGGGCGAGGCGGCGGGCGGCGCCAATCGCGGCGTGGGCATCGCGGGCAATCGCGTGCTCATGCTGACCGACAACGCGCATCTGCTCGCGCTCGACAAGAGCAACGGCAAACTGGTCTGGGACGTCGCGATGACCGACTGGCCGGTCTCGCAATACGGCGCCACCGGCTCGCCATTGATCATCGGCAATCACGCCATCGTGGGCGTGGCCGGCGGTGAGGAAGGCGCACGCGGCTTCGTCGCCTCCTACGACATCGCGACGGGTCGGCGTCAATGGCAGTTCTGGAGCATTCCGAAGCCGGGCGAGAAGCTGTCGGAAACCTGGGTGGGCAGCGCGCTGGAGTATGGCTGCGGTGCAACCTGGATGAGCGGCTCCTATGATCCGGACCTGAACCTGCTGTATTGGGCCGTAGGCAATCCATGCCCGGACTTCAACGGGGCGGATCGCCAGGGTGACAACCTCTATACCGACAGTGTGCTGGCCTTGAACCCCGAGAGCGGCGAGCTCAAGTGGTACTACCAATTCACGCCGCACGATACGCATGATTGGGACGCGGACGAGCCCATGATGCTGGTGGACGCGAGCTACGGCGGTAGCCCGCGCAAGCTCCTGATCCAGGCCGATCGCAATGGCTTCTTTTTTGTGCTGGATCGCACGAACGGGCAATTCCTGCGCGCCACGCCCTTCGTCAGCAAAATCAACTGGGCCAGCGGCTACACCAGCGAGGGCAAGCCCGTCACGCTGCCCAATGCCGAGCCCACGCTCGAGGGCAACCTGACCTGCCCGGTCTCGGCGACCAACTGGATGTCCGCCGCTTACAACGCCTCGACCAAGCTGTTGTACTTTGCCGCCAACGATCGCTGCTCGATCACCAAGCTGGTACCGGCTCCATTTGAGATGGGCAAGCGCTTCTTTAACGGCACCGCGACCATGGTCCCCGGCGGCACGCATTCGATTCGCGCGTTGGACGTGCAGACCGGCAAGACGGCCTGGGATTACGTGCAGACGGGCGAAGGTCGACCCAGCACCAGCGGCACACTGTCGACCGACGGGGGTTTGGTGTTTTTTGGCGGCGACGGCGGCATGTTCACCGCGCTCGATGCGCGCACCGGCAAGCCGCTCTGGCATTTTTCAGCCAACGAGAAATTCTGGGCCTCGCCCATGACCTACATGGTCGCAGGCAAGCAATACGTCTGTATCGCGAGCGCCGCGGGCTATCTCACCTTCGCGCTGCCGGACTGAGTGCGCAGCCCCGACGGCTGCGCCCCGCAATAGCGAGCCTCCAGATCGTAGGTGCTCGCGGCCGTGATCTGGACCTCGGCGAATTCACCGACCTTCAGCCCCGCCGCGCCGCGCACGCGCACGATGCCGTCGATCTCGGGCGCATCGCCCGGGCCGCGAGCGATTGCTACGCCGCGCTCGACGGCGTCAATCAGCACGCGGCAGCGCCGGCCGATGCGCGCCTTCAGGCGCGCGGCGCTGATGGCGCCGGCCCGTTCCATGAAGCGCACATAGCGCTCCTGTTTGATCGGCTCCGGAACCGCAGCGGCGATCCCATTGGCAGCCGCGCCCTCGACCGGCGAGTATTTGAAGCAGCCGACCCGATCCAGTTGCGCGTCATCCAGCCAGCTCAGCAACTGCTCGAATTCGGCGTCCGTCTCGCCCGGGAAGCCGACGATGAAGCTGCTGCGCACGGTCAAGTCAGGGCGCTGCGCGCGCCAGGATTCGATGCGCCGCAGGGTATTCTCCGCGTGCGCCGGCCGGCGCATGCGCTTGAGCACGCTCGGGCTGCCATGCTGGAACGGCACATCCAGATACGGCAACACGCCGTCGTCGCTCATCAGCGCGATCAGCGCATCGACGTGCGGATAGGGATAGACGTAGTGCAGTCGCACCCAGATGCCAAGCTGCGAGAGTGCGCGCACCAGATCGAGCAAGCGTGACGCGTAGGGTTGCCCGCGCCAGAGCACGTCGCGGTAAGCGATATCGCTGCCGTAGGCGCTGGTGTCCTGCGAGATCACCAATAATTCGCGCACACCGCTGGCAGCGAGCGCCTCGGCTTCGCGCATCACGTGATCGAGCGGCCGGCTGACGAGGCGGCCGCGCAACGCGGGAATCACGCAGAAGCTGCAGCGATTGTTGCAGCCCTCGGATATTTTGAGGTAAGCGTAGTGGCGCGGTGTGAGGCGCACGCCTTGAGGCGGCACCAGGTCGAGCAAGCGCGCGTGCGGCGCGGGCAGATGCTCGTTGACGGCCGCTATGACCCGTTCCGTCGCATGCGGTCCGGTCACGCCCAGCACCTTGGGATGTCGCTCGAGGATGCGCTGCGGTCGGGCCCCGAGGCAGCCGGTGACGAGCACACGGCCGTTTTGTTCGAGCGCCTCACCGATGGCCTCGAGCGACTCGTCGATCGCCTCATCGATGAAGCCGCAGGTATTGACCACAACCAGGTCGGCTTGTGCGTATTGCGCGGCGATCTGGTAGCCGCGTGCGCGCAATTCGGTGATCAGGCGCTCGGAATCAACCAAAGCCTTGGGACAGCCCAGGCTGACGAAGCCGACCGAGGGCGTGCGCTCGCGCGCGACTTGCGCTGTCATTTTTTGGTCCTGACCCGGGTTTGCCTGTCGGGCGCGGCCATCCGGCCAGTACAATGGGGCCGCACAGTGTACCTGAGCGAGCGCGACGGATCGACGCATGCCTTTTGATCGTGATTATTACCAGCGTTTTTATTTCAATCCGCGCACTGCCGTGACCTCCCGGGCCGAGATGAATGCGCGCGCGCGTCTGATCGCGGGCTGCCTGAGTTATGTCGGTTTGCCGGTGAGCAGAATCCTTGACGCGGGCTGTGGCGTCGGGCTGTTGCGCGCGCCGCTCAAGCGCGCGCTGCGGCGCGCCGACTACGTCGGCCTCGAGTGCAGCGCATACCTGTGCCAGCGCTACGGCTGGCTACTGGGCTCGATCGAGACCTATCGCAGCCGCCAGCGCTTCGATCTGGTGATCTGTTATGACGTGTTGCAGTACCTGCCGGCGATGCGGGCACGACGGGCTATCGCGAACCTGGAGCGACTGTGTCGCGGCGCGCTGTATTTCGGCGCCCTGACGCTCGAGGATTGGCGCGAGAACTGCGATCAGCGGCGCACGCACCGCATTGAGGGTCTGCGTCGTGGCGCGTGGTACCGTCGCGAGCTTTCGCGCGCTTTCCGTCCGCTGGGCTGCGGGCTGTGGCTCAAGCGCGAGCTGCCCCTGACGCTCTGGAACCTGGACGCGGCGGCTTGAGCTTATCGTCGATGCGCGAGCTGATCGGCTTTGATGGCACGGTCGAGTGCCGCGCCGAGAGCGGTCCGATCAACCTCGTGTTGCGCGGCTTCGAGCGCGCTGGCCCCGGGGCGCCGCGCACGGCCGCCGCGGCGCTCTTCAGCGCTGCGACGCCGCCGACCAGTGACGCATCCGTGCCACGGCATCTGCACGGCGCGAGCTTGCTCGAGCTCCAAGGCGCTCCAGGGGAAGGCCGCTATCTGATTCGCGCCCAGGAATTGCAGCTCGAGCTTCCGGCCCGCAGTCTGCAGCTGCACCGCGAGGCCGCAGCTGAACTGTTCGGCGCCGTGCCGCCGCCGCACGTGCCCTGGCGGCTGCGGGTCGGCTGGACGCTGTTGTTGGCGGTGCTGCGCGTGCCTGCTGCGGCTCGGCTG
>JBEKWD010000131.1:0-6743 GCA_049513435.1 Steroidobacteraceae bacterium
GCTAAAGCGGTTGCAGCAATTGCCAAGCTGAATTCGCTGTCGATGCGCCCAGGCCGGGTCTAATCTTATCCTGGAGATGAAACAGCTGCGGCTGGCCGTGAGGCCGCAGCTGTTGCAGGCAGCTGCGCGCTAAGCGAGCGGCGTCAAGGCTGCAGCGAACGCGGCACCAATGGCCGGCGCATCATCGATGCCCAGGCACGTAGGCACCAATATCAAAGTACCCTGGTCCGCATCGGTGGCGTCCACGTACACAGCAGGCCTCGCACTGCGCAGCCGGGCTGCCACCTGTAGCGCATTGGGTCTGTGCTGCCCCGGCGCGATGACAATTTCCACCAGCGGCATGCCGCCGTGGCCCGCATCGGCAATCGTTCGCACGCGCAGCGCCGGCAAATTTGCGAGCGCATCGACCAGCGAGTCGGTAATGCCGGCGTAGTGCCTGTTGCGGGCGCCGTCGTCGACTTGCGTGAACCGCAGCAGCGCCGTCAACAGTCCGACGATCTGCTCTTTTCCTGCTTTGCAGGAGCGACCGATGCCGTGGCGCGGTACCCCGCGCAGCGCGCGTTTATCAATCAACTGTGCGGGCGGGTTCCAATCCTCGTAAACGAAATCCAGGTCAAGCTGTTGCAGCAGCGCTGAGGCGATCAGATCCCGGCGCCCGCAAAGAATGCCCGAACCAGAAGGCCCGCGAATGCCCTTGCCGCCGCTGAAGGCGACCAGGTCGGCACCTTGTTCAATGAACCAGCGCAGATTGCTCGCCGGTGGCAGCTCAGCGGCCGCATCGACCATCACCGGTATCTTGGCCGCATGCGCGACGCGCACCACGTCCGCCAAGGCAGGGCGAGCGTCGGCACGCGCGAGATAAAGAATTCCGGCGGTGCGATCACCAATTGCGCTGGCAAATTCCCAGACCTCGGTATCGCGCACACCGCAACCGGTCAGGCGGTCGGGTAATCCGACCTCGACCAGATGCGCACCGGCGGCGCGCACGCCGTGATCGTAGGAGTTGCGATGAGAGCGTGAAATGATGAATTCATTACGCATTCCGGCAGTGTCCGGCAGCTGGCTCATTTTGACCGGATCGAGCCCGGCCATGCAGGCCGCCGCGCCGACGAGCAGTCCGGCCATCGCCCCAGACGTCACGATACCGGCCTCGGCTCCGGTTACCTCGGCTATGAGCTCGGAGGCGCGTCCCTGCAGCTCGCCCATGTCCACAGAGCATTGAGCCGCCGCGGCCATTGCCGTGATGACTTCCGCGTCGATCGGGCTGGCGCCGAGTCGAGTGGCGGTTCCCGTCGCATTGATGACGCGCACCAATCCGTAGCGCTCGAAGATATCAATCATCCAGTGTGCCCCCTGAGCTTGCGATTGCAATGGCCGCCGCGACTATCTCCCATGCTCTACCAAATTCTTCAATGGTCCGGTGCCGCCTGCCCCGCCTGAGCCGGCGCCGTGAGGTCCGGCGCTACGCTCGGCGGCTCCTGACCGTTCACGATCGTGGCAATTTTGAAGTCGGTGGTTGCGGTGAGTGGCTGTGCGCCGAGTTTGACCCCATTGGCCTGCAGGATGAACGCCGTAAGTTCGAGGTAGCTGGACGGGCTCAGGCTGCCTGGATTGCCGGCAGGCATGGAACTAGAGATATAGCGATATAGCTCCTGGGTCGATTTCTCTCCCCAAGCGCTTATGAAGTTGGGACCGGCCAAAGCCGGCCCAGCGCCACCCAGCAGTTTCGGGCCGTGGCAGAGCGCGCAGCTGACGCCATATTCGCCGCGGCCCGTCTGTGCTTGCGCGGCGAAGCCACCCGCCGCAGGTTTGCTGGCGGCGAGGGCTACAAGGCCAGCCGATCCGATGACCGCTAGCGTGACGGCGAGTAAGTTTGCAGAGGCAGACATTCAGATAATTCCTCCGTAGGTAGGCGGTCGGCTGCATCACGGGTTCAAAGGCTCGATATCATGGAATTTCGTGTAGTCCAAGCGATCCACGCCATCCGGACCGCTCGTCAGGATATCGATGAAGCGGTGATTCCAGTGCAGCGCCGAGGCGGAATATTGCTGCCTCGCCATCAAGGTTTGCCCCGTGGTCTCATCGGTGCCACTGACCGTCAGCAGCACCGTGGAGCGCGTGGCCGCCATGGACTGCGAAGTCTGGCCGTACAGCGGACTGCTCTCATCGATCACATGCAACAGATTCCAGCCGAAGAGGAAAACCGGGTGCTGATAACGGCGCAAAGTCAGATCATAGATGCGCCGGATCCGAAAGCCCTCGACCGTGAGCTCATCTCGCAGCAGCCGCAAGTGCGCTTGCGCTTCCATGATGATGTTCTGACGTGCATTAGCGGCCCGCAGCATCAGCGTGGGCTTGCCGTCCAGCGGCATGATCACGCCATGTCGGGCAAACATGAAACGCGCAGTCGGACGCGAGAAGCGCGCGAATATCATGCCGGTCATCAAGGCGATGCTCAATATGGAAAGGAAAATCTCCGTGGTAACAGCCACGTGCGCGTACAGCGCCTGCGGGTGCATGTCGCCGTAGCCGACGGTCGCGAAAGTCTCGACACTGAAGAAGAACAGGCCCCAGTAACCGGGCGGATCCACATGCGTGATGCCCGCGGGGTGCACACGATAGAGCGCCGCAAACAGCAGATTGAACAGCAGAAAATATCCCGCGAAGCCGACAAAGAGCCTCGGCCAGGTCACGGTCATCAACAAATGGTACAGATCCTGCCAGAGCCGCCGCGGCAGGCCATGCGTGAGGATCTGGCGCTCACCCAAAGTGAGCAGCCGCTCGTACTTTAAGTGCTTCGGCACGTTCTCAGTGTAGCGTACAGGGCATCTGCACAGGCGTTAGGTGCCGGCCCCCGCGCTTGCGGTCAGTGGAACACGGTTTGTATGGCGCGACCCCAGCTGGCCGGATCGGTCGCAGCGACGAAGGCGAGGCCGGCCAGCGCGCCGCTGAAGTGCGCGTCCTGATTGATGCGGCCGCGCGGGTGGCGTCCGGCGTACCAGGTATAGGCGAGATAACACAGCGCAAATATCGGCGCCGGGATCGGAAATGGGATCGGCAGCATGATGATTGACTCGCGCGGGAAATAGACGATCGAGGCGAACAGCACGGCAAGGATCGCACCGGAAGCGCCCAGGCAGCCATAGTCCGGATTATCCCGGTGCTTGAAATAGGTGCCCGCGTCGCTGGCAGCGAGCCCCAGAGCGTAGAGAGCGAGCAAGCGCGTGCTGCCGATGACGTGCTCGAGGCGCGGTGCGAAGAACCAGAAGGTCAGGCAGTTAAACAGCAGGTGCCCGAGGTCGGCGTGCACGAATGCATTGCCGATGGCGGTCCAGTACTGGCGCCGCCGCAGAAACCAATAGGGCCGGAATATGCTGTGCTCGATGATACGAGGGGAAATCCATAAGCCCGCCAGACTCAGGGCGATCGTGAGCGCCAAAATGCTGACAGCCGCCACAGGATCCCTTTCAGCTCATGCTCTCGGCGCTGTAGCGCGCGAGCAGCCCGCTGCGCACCGCGTAGCGATAGAGTCGGGTGAACAGCCAGCAGGCAAGCAGTATATAGAGTGCCGCGAGCGCGACAGCGAGCGCCAGGTCAAAGTCGGGGTACGCATGGCCGGCCAAACCTGCGCGCATTGCCTCGAATACATAGGAGGGCGGCAGCGCGTGTCCGATCGCTTGCATCCAGGATGGCAGGATCGAGAGCGGATAGAAGACGCCTGCGAATGGCGACAGGAGCGCCGGAATGGGCCAGACGAGCCATTCCGAGGCTGGGCCGAGGCGCAATACCATGCCACTGGCGAGCACCCCCAGAGCGATGCCGAACAAAAACAGCACCATCACGAACGGGATCAGTCGTAGACCGAGCGCTGCATAGTGCAGCCCGAACAGGGGCGTGGCGATGGCGAGCATCGTGAGCAGGCCTATCAGGCTCGTGGCGATGGCTGTCAGCACCAGACCGCCCAGATATTGCGAAATCAGCAATGGCGAGGCGAACAGGTTGATGAAATTGCGCGCCCAGACGTCCTCGAGGAAGGCCAGGGTCACGCCCTGCATCACGCGCGTGAAGAAATCCCAGAACAGCACCGCCCCGAGCAGGCTGAAAGTGAAATTGATGCGCGCGGCCGTAACCGCGTTCAGGTAACGCGAGATGAAGCCCCAGAGCACCATGTCGATGGCGACCCACGCGACCATCGGCAGCATCCGGGTCGGGCTGCTGCGCAGCAGATAGAGTTGCCGCAGCGCTATCGCGGCGATTGGCCGCAGCCTCATGATGTAGCCGTGCGCTCATTCAGTGGCTCGCGCGCCAGCCGGATGAACAATTCCTCGAGCGTCTCGGCACCGTGCTCATGCGGCAGTGCCTTCGGATCGCCCTCGAGCAGGATTCTGCCATGCGAGACGAACAGCACGCGGTGACAGGTCTGCGCCACCTCGTACATATTGTGCGAAGTCCATAGGATGCCGCAGCCGGCCTCGCTCGCCATGGCACGAATGCGCACGCGCATCAGGTCTGCGGCCGAAGGATCGAGCGAGACCGTGGGCTCATCGAGCAATAGCAGCCGCGGGCGATTGAGCACGGCCTTGGCGAGCGCCAGGCGCGTCTGCTCGCCCGAGGAAAGCAGACCACTGCGCCTGTTGCGCAGTGGGCGCAGCTCGAATTCATCGAGCAATTCATCGATACGCTTACTCAGGCCCGCGACGTCATAGAGCAGCCCAAAGATGCGCAGGTTCTGCGATACGGTCAGATTTCCAGGCAGCGCCGCATAGGCGGCGGCGAAATTCGTATGCGCGAGCGCCCGTGAGCGCTGTCGGGCGATATCGATGCCCTCGATCTCCACGCTGCCCGAGCTCGGCTGCAATATTCCGAGCACCATGTTGATCGTCGTGGTCTTGCCGGCCCCGTTGGGCCCGAGCAGACCTACGATCTCGCCGTGATGAACGCTAAAGGATATCTCGTCCACGGCACGCAGGCTGCCGTAGCGCTTGCATAGTCGCGAGGCCTTCAGCGCGAGGGTCGGCATCAGTGCGGGGCAGCTCGCCCCTGGTTTGCCGCGGCTACTGCGGTGGGCTGGCCGGCTTGCTGTCTTCCATCGGGAAGGTACGCACGCCGCTCGTCGCCGGTGCACTACTGGGCGGCACAGGCGCAGCCGCCGGCGCTGCAGCCGGAGCCGCCGCGCTCGCCGGCGCCGCGTTCGCACCGTTGGCGCTTAAGGACACGGCGGCCACGAATCGCCGAGCCGATTCGGCGCTCGACGTGTCCTTGCCGCTGGTGATCGCGGCCGTCGTCGCGTCCTCATCGTTGTAGAACAATTGGTTGGCAGTGCGGTCAAACGCGAGCACGGTGCCATCCAGCGCGACGCCCGCGAACAGGCCGCGTGCCCGCGAATACGAGTAGATCTCGGCGTTGACGCCGGCGGCGGCCTCGCCGGTTCGTCCCACGGGTCCGGCGGCGACCGAGGCGTCGGCACCGAGCGTGAATTTGCCGCGTGAAAAATTCTCGACGCTGCGCGGCGTGACGAATATCAGTACGACATCAGTTGAGGTCGCACCGATCTGCCAGCCGACGCTGCCACCGATCAGGGTGATGAAAATCGGATTACTGAAACGGCCCGAGGCGTCGCGTACCGACAGTGCACCATTGCCGTAACGGCCGCCGAACATGAAGGCGCCCTTGATGACTTCGGGAATCACGGCAACGCCGTAGGCGCGCTGCATGAGCCAGTCGGGCACGTTCTGGTCGGGCGTCTGGCGCAGCTCCTCGAGAACCTGAGTGGCCGTGATCAAACGCGCATCTTCGCGCGCGTGCGCGCCGGTTTGCCCGTAGGCGCCGGGGATCAGCGCCGAGAGCGCCGTGGCACAGAGCCAGGCGGCGTAAAAGTGACGTCGAGTCATAACGGGCCTCCGCTGCAAAGAATGCAAGGAGGGGATGATCGTTCAGTACCAGAAGGAAATAAAGAACTGCGTGATGTCGGCGCCGTAGGCGTACAGTGGCACGCCCATCGGCATACCACCGACAGCGTAGTTGTGGAAGTCGCCATACGCTATGTGCATGCGGTCATAGGTCAGATTCAGCGTACCCTTCTCGATCCAGTGTGGCCAGCTCGGATGAAACAGCCAGCTCGCGCCGAGCCCGAATGTGTAGTCATCGAATTGCGCCAGCTCGCGATCGCGGGCGATGAAATTCTGCGAATCCTCATATGGAAACAGGTCGGCGTAGAAGGTGGCGGCATTCTGCCGGTAGTAGCGCACATTGGCATTGAGGGTCCAGTCGGATGAGACCGGCTGCGTATAGCCCGCGCCCAGCGTATGGGCCAGGATTCCCCAGGTGTCGTGGTAGATGCGGTAGCTGCCGTCAAGCGCGGCGTGCCAGGGCAGGTAATATTTGAGCTGCACGGAACCCGCATTGCCTGTGCGCGTATCGGGGTAGAGCTGTCCCTCGGTGTGCACCAGGCCGTCCGGCCCGACGTAGCGCGCCGAGCGGTACGGATTGGCGAGATAACCGTCGCTCTCGGCGGTCTCGAAATTCACGCCCAGCAGCAGGTTGCGCGTGAGCACCTGCGAGAGGCCGGCCGACCAGTCGCGGTGATCGGCATCGCCGACCCAGGTGGTCGTCACGAGCCCGTTCTGATGCAGATTCTCGCCAACCCGGTCCCAGCCGCGTGAATAGCCGAAGTTGATCGTCGTCAGATCGCCAAACATCGACTCGCTGATCGAGAAGAAACCGGTCTTGGCGATGTAGTCGGA
>JBEKWD010000132.1:0-6731 GCA_049513435.1 Steroidobacteraceae bacterium
GGCGATCCTGCATTTGCCTGAAATCTGCGCGAATCTGTGCTTCGGCGGCGCCAAGCGCGATCGGCTCTTCATGTGCGCCAGCAGCTCGGTCTACGCCATTTACGTCAACGCGATCGGCCACGTGGTCAGTTAGAATGCCATCCCCCTTTGAGATTCCCTTGGAGACCCTCCCATGGCTGTGAGCGCACGAAAAGTACTGTCACCTGTTGAGCCGCTCAGCCTGGACTACGATCGCGAGCGTCTCGAGGACGTCGGCTTCATGACCTGCATGACGCTCGTGCTGCTGGGCAATTATGCCCAGACCGGGCATTTCGGCGGTCCTCTGGCCTACACGCCCTATAACGTAGCGGTGCATCTCGCCGGTCCCGAGTTCGGTGGCCTGCGCTACGACTATCGCCGGCCCAAGCATCCCTATGGCGACAAGTTCATGCTCGCTGGCGGCCACTGCATTCCGACCTGCTATGCGCTCTGGATGATCATGGGCGAGGCGCTGGCCCGCAAATACAAGGCAACCGGCGACAAGCGCTACTACGTCGATCCACATGTCGCGATGCTCAGCGTCGATGCGATCGGCTTTCGGCGCGGCGCGGGTGCGATGGCGACGATCCTGCAAGAGAACAAGCTCGTCGATGATCCGCTGTTCGCCGAGGCGAAGGGCAGGGGCATCCGGGCGCTGGCTGGGCACGCCGAAAGTACCGATCTGACAAACGACGTCAATGGCGGCCCATCCGGTATTGGTATCGCGACGGCCGCCGGCAAAGCCGCCTTCTGGGACATCATCGGCGCGTCGGTAGAGGCGCCCAAGGTCATCGCCTTTGAAGGTGAGTTCGCGATGACTGAAGGGCACGCGCAGGAATTGAAGACTCAGGCGCTCGCGATGCAGGTCGGCAAGCGCCTGCGTGTAATGTTCTCCGATAACAACGCCGGCATCGATGACTCCTTGCTCGGCGGCGTGATCGCGGCCAAGTACGACGGCTACAAACTCGCGGAGCAGTGGACGTCCTACGGCTGGAATGTCCTGACAGTCGAAGACGGTAACGATTACGACCAGGTCGTCACGGCGCTGAAGAAGATGGACGACTGGGATCCCAAGGATCGCCGTCCGATGGTCATGCTGGGCAAGACCGTCAAGGGCTACTGGCCCAAGGTCGAGTCCGGCATGGTAGGCAAAACCTGCCAGCAGGTCGTCGGCTATCTGAGCCATCCCTACGGGATGAAGATGAACTCCGAGTACTTCGTTGCGCTCGCGGAAACGTATGAGAAGCAGTATGGCGTCGAGTTCGCTGGCATCAGGAAGGGCGCCGTCACCGATACGCGCGAGCGGCTGATCCAGTTCAAGACCAATATGGACATCGCGATGTCCGTGCTCGATCGCAACGGACTCGGGGACTGGCTCGCCGAGCGGCTCGTGACGATCGGCGATAAAGTCAAGGATGAATTCAAACTGCGCATCGATGCGAAGGGCGATCCGTTTCTCGACGATCGCCTGCGCGTCGCCAATCTTCCCGTGGACGCGCAGAAGGTCACCGTCAAGAATAAAATCTCGGGCGCCGAGAAGCAGGTCGGCATTGCGCTGTTCCGCAAGCCCGGCGAGATGGCCGGCACGCGCCGCGCGATCTCCGAAATCATCAAGTGGATGAACTACGTCACTGAAGGCCGCTTCCTGACGCTGGCCGCAGATTTGTCGGAATCGATCAACGTCGAGCACGGCAGCCTCTGGGGCCATTACGATCCCGAGACCAATCCGCTCGGCACGCGCATCAAAGCCTCCATTCAGGAGGCGGGCAATGCGTCGAGTGCAATCGGCATGGTGAGCCAGAGTGCAAGCGTCGATCCGGAGAAATTTGCCGGCGTCTGGGCGCTCAGCGGCACTTATGGCGCCTTCACGCCGCTGATGTACACGCCCGCGCGTGTCTGGAGTCAGCAGAACCAGGACAGCAAATTCCGCATGGGCGTGCTGCACATTCTCGCCGGACACTCAGGCCCCGAGACCGCAGCCGACGGGCGCACGCACTTCGGCATTTTTGCGACTCAGGTCTGGAAGCTCTTTCCGCGCGGTCAGACGATCCACCTGAATTTCTGGGATTACAACGACGTCGCCGCCGGCTACTTTGCTGCCGCCGAGATCGCCGCGCGCGATCCAAAGGTCGGCATCATCTCGATTGAAGTCGCGCGCCCCGACTTTCCCGTGGCGGATCGCGCCAAGTTCGGCGACACCGATCTGAAGGCGGCTGCCAAAGGCTTCTACGTGATCCGTGATTTTGCGCCCGGCCAGCCCAAGCACGGCTACGTCGTCGCGCAGGGCTCCAGTTCCACCGTGAATCTCGTCAACGTTCTGCCGCGTCTCGAGCAGGCTGGAATCAACGTCAAGGTAATTGCTGCGATCAGCGAGGCGTTGTTCGACCGGCAGCCCGAAGCCTATCGTAACTCTGTAATGCCGCCGCAGGCGCGCTACGATCTGATGGTCGTGAGCACCGGCACGCGCCGCGTGTGGCCGTTGAGCGATCCCGGACCGCTGACCGACGCCTATTCACTGACCTCCGATTGGGACAATCAGTGGCTCACCGGTGGCCTCGAGGCCGACGTGATTACGGAGGCGCATCTGGATCGTGATTCGATCTTCGCGGGCATCGAGCGTTTCGCACGCGATCGCTCCGAGCGACTCAGTCGCCAGAAGGCACTGCTGAACGCCTTGTAACTCGCACCGATTTGCTATCAACCCTTCGGCACCAGCGCCACCACGCGGGCCGGAAAGCCGCTGCCGTTTTGCGGTTTCGGAAAGCTGACCATCACGAGCCCACCTGCTTCGGGCACCCGATCCAGATTCGCGAGCATCTCAATCTGAAAGTGATTCGTGCCGAGCAGGTAGCTCTCCAGCGAGTAGTCATCCTTCGACACCGCGCTGCCCGGATCGGTATCCGTGGTCTCGTGACCCGATGCAGTGATCTTGCGCTGCTCGTAGAGGTATTGCAGAACCGGCTTGCTCCAGCCCGGGTAATGTGCCACGCCATGGGCGTCCAGATTCTGCATGGACGCCATATCCGGCCAGCGCTTGGACCAATCGGTGCGCAGCGCCACGAATGCGCCGGTAGGAATTGGGCCGTGCCTGGATTCCCATTCCCTGATGTCCTGCAACGTGACGACATAGTCCGGATTTTTGGCGACCTTCTCATGCACATCGATCACGACCAGGCGCAGCAGGAACTCACGTGGATCGATCTGATCAACGGTCTTGAGTCCATCGTGAAAGTGCGCCGGCGGATCCACATGCGTGCCCCACTGGCCCGGATGGCAAAAACTCTCCACGTGAAAGCCGTCTTTCGGGATCGTGAACAAGGTGGTGACAGTCTCGGGCGCGAAGCCCTTCCAATGCGGCGAGCTCGGACTGAATGCGTGCGTCAGATCGATGAACTCGGCGCTCTGCAGAACGCTGTAAGCCTGCTCCAGGTTCGAGGGCGTCGCGCAGCGCGCCGGAAAGCTGGCCACGGCGAGGAGCAGCGCGGCCACCAAAACGCCATATGGAGTGCGGGCAGGCATCGTATGTTCCTCCGGTCTTTGTGTTTCTTGCCGTGCATTGTACTGACGGTGCTACCCTTGCTGGCAAGCATGCGAGGCTCGTGATGGAACGTGAGCAGTTGGTTTTCGTGGGCACCAGCGACCTGTCGGGACATTTTCGCGGCAAGAGCTTCCCCGTCGCTGATCTGCAGGCCAGGATGCAAAGCGGCGTTGGTCTTGCACCGACCAACATATTCATATCGGCCTTTGGCCCGATCCAGATGACGACTTTTGGAACGATTGGGGAAGTCTTTCTGATTCCCGATCCTTGTGCGCGCGTGTGCGTACCCTTTCTCGGCAGCCAGGCGGAGTACTTCTTCATCGGTGACATCAAAACCGAGGATGGCTCGCCGTGGGCATTTTGTCCGCGCCACGTGCTGCGGCGTGCGCTGGATCGCCTGAATCAGGAGACCGGACTGCGGCTGCTCGCCGGCTTCGAGCAGGAGTTCATCTACACCGGTGTCAACGCACAGCCGCAGCAAGCCTATGAGCTCGATGCGCTGCGTCGTCAGGCACCCTTCGGCGAGGCGCTGCTCGCGGCGATGCGCCAAGCCGGCGTCATTCCCGATACCTTTCTGGCCGAATTCGGCGCGCGGCAATTTGAAGTCACCAGCGCGCCGGCGATCGGTCTAAGAAGCGCCGACGACGCCGTGATTACGCGCGAGCTCGCGCAGGCGGTTGCATTTCGTTTGGGAAATCGTGTGAGTTTCGCGCCGCTGCCCGATCCCGGCGGCGCCAGCAGTGGCACTCATATCCATTGGAGTTTTCTGGATTCGGACGGCCAACCGGTCATCTATAATGAGCAGCATCCCTGGAACTTATCGGTACTGGCTCGCCAGTTCATCGCCGGCATTCAGCATCATCTACCCGCACTCTGCGCGCTGACCGCTCCATCGGTGGCTTCCTATTACCGTCTGCGTCCTGATCGCTGGGCACCGGTGCAGTGCGATGTGTCACCGCTGGATCGCGGTGCTGCGGTGCGCATCTGCCCGGTGAGCGGCAGTGATCCGGAGCAACGCGCACGACGGTTCAATGTCGAATATCGTGTCGCCGATGCGACCGCCAGTCCCTATCTGGCGCTCGCCGTACTCGTTCAGGCTGGCCTCGACGGCATTCGCGAGGAGCGGGGTATCATGACGGAGCGCTTGCGACCATTGCCACGCAGTCTGAGCGAGGCACTCGCCATGCTCGAGAGCAGTGATGTGGCCGCTGACTGGCTTGGAGCTGATCTGCTCGCCGCTTATCTGAAGTTCAAGCGTGCGGAAATCAAAGGCCTCGAGGCTCTCAATGAAACAGAAATCTGTCATCGCTATGCCGAAGCCTATTGATATTCTGGAGTGCTTATGATGAACGCGCCGCTGAGCCGTGAAATCCCGATCGACCCCGCTCACAGCGCTCTACTGTTCGTGGATGTGCAGAACTACAACTGCACCTGGGAGGGTAGCGAATATGCCCACCTGAGCCGTCAGGAGAAGGAGCAGCGCTACGGCTATTTCTTTCACACGCTAAAGGACAGCGCTTTACCCAATATGGTGCTGCTGCAGCGAGCATGCCGCAAGGCCGGTATCGAGGTCATCTACACGCTGATCGAGAGCCTGACTGCCGACGGACGCGATCGCTCGCTCGACTACAAGATCAGCGGCTTCAACGTCCCGAAAGGATCACCCGATGCCAGAATTCTCGAAGAGCTCGCGCCGTTGCCCGATGAGATCCTGTTTCCCAAGACCTCGTCCTCGGTGTTCATCTCGACCAATATCGACTATGTATTGCGCAATCTGGGTGTGCGCTCTTTGATCATCGCCGGCTGCCTGACGGATCAATGTGTCGACTCGGCGGTGCGCGATGCCTGCGATCTGGGTTATCTCGTCACGGTGCCGACCGATGCCTGCGTGACCTTATCCACGGAACGCCACGACTGGTCGCTGCGCAACAATCGCGGCTACTGCCGGCAGCTTACGACGCAGCAACTGTCGGATGAGATCGTACGCCTGACCCAGCCGCGCTGAAGATAGATCATGCCCAAGCATGCCGGTCCTCCGCACGCCGCTGAGCCCAGCGATTTGAAGACGATCGCCTCGGTGACACTCGAGCATTATGAGCAGCGCGCTCAGGACTTCAGTGCCGGCACGCGCGATCACGATGTCAGCCAGAACATCGCGGCACTGTTGCGGCATATCGAGGGCGACGGACCGTTCACGATTCTTGATTTAGGTTGCGGTCCGGGGCGCGATCTCAAGACCCTCGCACAGCTGGGCCACAGAGCGATCGGTTTGGAGGGCGCCGCTGCCTTTGTGGCCATGGCACGCGCCGATACTGGATGTGAAATATGGCAGCAGGATTTCCTGAGACTTAAGCTGCCGGCCGCGCACTTTGACGGCATCTTCGCGAACGCATCGCTGTTTCATGTGCCGTCCCGGGAGTTGCCGCGCGTCCTGCGAGAGTTGCACGCTGCATTGAAGCCCAGGGGCGTGCTGTTCAGCTCCAATCCGCACGGCTATAACGAGGAGGGCTGGAACCGTGGGCGCTACGGCGCCTACCATGACCTCAATACATGGCGAGGATATCTGCTCGATGCAGGCTACGAGGAGCTCGAACATTACTATCGGCCAACCGGACTACCGCGCGAGCAGCAGCCCTGGCTCGCGAGCGTCTGGAGAGCGTCCCCGTGAACCCGATGTTCGCGCCCCTGAATCAATCGGCATGCAGGATGGCAGTTGTTTTCGTCGCGCTGACGCTGTGCGGCCATCCCGTGCACGCCGAGGATGGTTACGATCTGTGGCTGCGCTACAGGCCACTCGATACCCAGTGGGTTGGCCCATACAAGCACGCCGCGACGCTGCTCGTGGGCGACGCCAACTCGCCCACACTGCAGGCCGCGCAATCGGAGCTCACGCGAGGACTGTCCGGCTTGCTGGGCAGCGTGCCGCGCAGTGTTCAGCGCATCATACAGGACGGGGCGATTGTATTTGGCACACCCCGATCATCGCCGTTGATTGCGCATCTGGGGCTGAAGCCGCAAAGCGCTGCACGCGAGGGCTACGTCATCCGCAGCGTTGTGATCGACGGCCATCACGCGACTGTGATCGCGGCGAACGATGACATCGGCGTGCTCTACGGCGCGTTTCACTTCCTGCGCCTGCTACAGACGCACCAGGCGCTCGAACAGCTGAATGTCA
>JBEKWD010000133.1:0-11443 GCA_049513435.1 Steroidobacteraceae bacterium
CGGTCGCCACCACGTGCTGCATGAACAGGCCTTCTTCGAGCTGGCCGGCACTGTGGCCGTCGAGGTCGAGTTCATCGTCACGGAGCAGGAAGGCCAGGAGCTGCTCAAACTGATCAACGAGGAAAAGATCCGCTTGTTCTATGCCCATATCCCGGCGCACTTCGGTGTCATCAATCCCGATCCGGCAGATGTGGAAACGACGCGATGATCAAAAACACCGTGCCCTGGCCCAATGGCGCGCGCTGCGCCGCGGTCTTCACCTGGGATATGGATTCGGACGCGATTCTGCATCTGGCCCATCCCAACGACGCCGATACGCGCCTGTCGACGAATTCAATGCTGCGCTACGGACCGCAGATCGGCGTTCCGCGCATCGTTGATTTATGCCGGGACATGGATGTGAAGCACACGTTCTTCGTGCCGGGCTGGTGCGCCGAGCAATACCCGGAAGCCGTGGAGCTCATGGTCAAAGGTGGACACGAGGTCGGGCTGCACGGCTATCTGCACGAATACCCTAACGAGCTCACGCTCGAGCAGGAAGCCTTCTGGACCCGAAAAGGCGCCGAGGCCATTACCAGGATCGCCGGTAAGGCCCCGCGCGGCTATCGAGCGCCCTGGTACAAATATTCCAAGCACTCAACCGACATTCTGGCGAAGCTCGGCTTTACCTGGGACTGCTCGTTGATGGGCGATGACAATCCATATCTGATCCGCTCCCAGGAAGGTGAGCTCATCGAGCTGCCCTCGCGCTGGCAGCTCGATGACTGGCCGCAGTTCGTCCACAACCATGACCTGGATTTCATGATGCCAATCGCCTCCCCGCAATATGCGATGGAAGTTTTCATGGCCGAGTTCGACGCGATGTGGGAGCACGGCGGGATCTGGGTAGCCTGCTTTCATCCGTTCTGCACCGGTCAGGTCGCCCGCCTCATGATGGTCGCGCAAATGATGGAGAAGATGCTGGCCAGGGGCGACGTGTGGATCACGACCGGCGAGGAAGTCGCAACCTACGTGCGACAACTGATCAACGACGGCAAATATGTTCCGCGCACCGATCAGCTGCCCTTCTATAACGGGCGCCTGCCGCAGTTGGCCAAAGACTATTTCATGCGGGCCCGCTGAGCGGGAGCTTGATCCGCATGTGCAGTCTGTGCGCGGCGCTGGGCGGCAGCCGTTTCTGGGTCGACGCCGCCGGCCATGAGGCATTCAGTCGCGACGGCGGCAAGCTCAGCATTCGGGCTGAGCGCGAGGAGCGAGTTCGTCTTCTGGGGCGCATTGCCGCCTTTTATGGCGTGTCCATTCGAGATTGGGGCGGCAGCTCCTACATGCTCGAGACGCAATCCGGGCGGCGCGCCAATGTCTACAACTTTAGCGGCATCTGGTCGCAGCTCGAGGAACTCAGTGACAAGCCGTGCGATCCCCTGGAGCCTGCTTTGCTGAGCTACCTGGACGCCGCGCAGTGCACAGGTCGCCATGACCCCTGAACGAATTGACTGCTTCATCATCACCGGCTTTCTCGGCAGCGGGAAAACCACGCTGTTACGCCGGCTGCTGAGCGACCCCAACAGCGCCGACAGCCTCGTGATCGTGAACGAGTTGGGGGAAGTCGGACTCGACCACGACATGATCGCATTCAGCACCGATCGCACCATACTGCTCCCCGGCGGCTGCCTGTGCTGCTCGATTCGAGAGGATATCGAGACCACACTGCGGCAGATCTTCGAGGACCGCGATGCGGCTCGCATTCCACCGTTCGGGAGGATTTTTATCGAGATGAGCGGTATTGCCGACCCTCAGTCCCTGCTGTGCACGCTGCATGTGAATCCATATGCGGCCAGCAGACTCGAGAGCCCGAGGGTATTCACGGTCGTGGATGCTGTGCTGGGAGGCTCGACGCTGGCATCGGCTCCGGAGGCTGCGCGCCAGGCGGTCGCCGCCGACAGCATCATCATCTCCAAGCCGGATCTGGCGCCGTTTGACGATCTGAGTGAAGCACTACGGCGAATGAACCCGTGGGCACCGATTTATCATTTCAATCTCTTGCGCGAGCCGCTCGCCGATCTCTTGACGCTGTTCGATCATCCAGGCGAGAGCCCGCGGCAGGAGATTAAATGCGAAGTTTCCGCTCTGGACGCACACGCTCACGGAGTGCGCAGCTTTGCGTTGAGCCTCGATGAAAGTCTGAACTGGACTGCCTTTGGCACCTGGATGACGATGCTGCTACATCGCCACGGCGCCGACATCCTGCGCGTCAAGGGGATACTGGCGATCGAGGGCAATCCCGGTCCGGTGCTATTTCACTGCGCACAACACCTCGTGCATCCGCCAGAGCACCTGACCAGCTGGAACGATCGTCAAAGGCGATCGAGGCTCGTGTTCATCGTTCGCAACCTTAACCCGGCGCTGATCGAGCAATCATTCAGGACATTCATGGCAATCCCTGATGGCACACGCTCTGACATCGTGCAGGATGGCTATCTTGCGGCCAGCGCAGGCGGCGCTGTGGCTGGGCGGCCCATCCGCCGCCCCAGCGCGCCACGATGGATTAAAGGTTGAGGCATAAATAATTGATTTACCTATCAAAAAGTCCGCCCCCAGCATGCGCCTGGCGGCTGTGCGCGTAGGAAGGCGAGCCGATGCATGCCAGACCATTGCCTATAGCCCGCCGCAGGCCCGGTGCTCGACTCTGCAGCCCATGCCCGAGCTGACGCCGCACGACATCTATCTGTTCAAGGAAGGCGCGCTGTTTCGCGCCTACGAGAAGCTGGGAGCTCATGCGCAGGTCGTTGACGGGCGCGAAGGCACGCACTTCGCGGTCTGGGCACCCAATGCCGAGGCGGTCAGCGTCGTCGGCGACTTCAACGACTGGGAGCGCGGCCGCCACGTGCTCGCGCCGCGCTGGGACCAGTCCGGCATCTGGGAACTGTTCGTGCCAGGCGTGGGCGCCGGTGCCGTATATAAGTATCACGTGCTCTCGCGCAATGACGGCTTTCGCGTCGACAAGAGCGATCCGTTCGCATTTCGTTGCGAGCCCCCGCCGCGCACTGCATCCGTCGTCTGGGAACTGACTTACGAATGGAGCGAGCTCGAGTGGCTACGCAACCGCACTCGCCTGAACGCTCTGGATGCACCCTGGTCGATTTACGAGGTGCACCTGGGCTCATGGCGGCGTGTACCGGAGCAGAATAATCGTGCACTGAGCTATCGCGAGCTCGCGCATGCGTTGGCGGACTACGCGCTCGACATGGGCTTCACGCATGTGGAGCTCATGCCTGTCATGGAGCATCCCTTCTACGGCTCCTGGGGCTACCAGATCACGGGCTTCTTTGCGCCGAGCGCACGCTACGGTACGCCGCAGGATTTCATGTATCTGGTGGAGCATCTGCATCAGCGCGGCCTGGGAGTGATCTTGGATTGGGTGCCATCGCATTTCCCAAGCGACGAGCATGGCCCCGCCTACTTTGACGGCACCCATCTGTACGAGCACGCCGACCCGCGCCAGGGCTATCACCCCGAATGGAACAGCTCCATCTTCAACTACGGGCGCGCCGAGGTGTGCAATTTCCTTGGCAGCAGCGCCCTCTTCTGGCTCGGCGTGTATCACGCCGATGCATTGCGTGTCGACGGCGTGGCCTCGATGCTGTACCTCGACTACGGCCGTCGCGCCGGTGAATGGATACCCAATCGCTACGGTGGCCGTGAGAATCTGGAGGCGGTCGCGTTTCTGAAGACACTCAATGAGGCCGTCTATCGTGATCATCCGGCAACCCAGACGATTGCCGAGGAGTCCACGGCCTGGCCGATGGTATCGCGACCGGTCTATCTCGGAGGGCTCGGCTTCGGACTGAAGTGGAACATGGGCTGGATGCACGACACGTTGCAGTACTTCCAGACCGATCCGATCCTGCGCAGGTACCGCCACAGCGTACTGACATTCTCGCTCTGGTACGCATTCACCGAGAACTTCGTGTTGCCGCTCTCGCATGACGAGGTCACCCACGGCAAGGGCTCGCTGATCGGCAAGATGCACGGTGATGAATGGCAGCAGTTCGCCAACCTGCGGCTGCTGTTCGGCTACATGTGGGGCCATCCGGGCAAGAAACTGCTGTTCATGGGCGGGGAGTTCGGTCAGAAGCGTGAATGGCAGCACGACGAGAGCCTCGAGTGGCACGTGCTCCAGTACCCCCTGCACGCAGGTGTACAGCAGTGGGTGCGCGACCTGAATCGCTTCTATCGCGCGAGCCCGGCCCTCTACGAGCTCGACTTTTCAGCCGAAGGGTTCGATTGGGTCGACAGCAACGACAGTGAAGCGAGCGTGATCGCTTTCCTGCGCAAGGACCGGGCCGGCATCGCACCGGTGCTCGTGGTGTGCAATTTCACCCCGGTACCCCGCAGTAATTACCGGCTCGGCGTGCCGCGCGCCGGCCGTTGGCTCGAGTGCCTCAACAGCGACGCGCAGATCTATGGGGGCGGCGGACAGGGCAATCTGGGCGCGCTCGAGACTGTGCCGTTACCAGCGCACGGGCATTTTCAATCCCTGACTCTCACGCTGCCGCCGCTGGGCGCGCTATTCCTGAGGCCAGAATGAGCGCGCGCGTCAAAGCACCCCGGGCAGCCGAGCTGCCAGCCAACGGGATGCTCAGGGTCGTGATCGACAATATCTCCCCGTGCGTCGAGGCCGGCCGCTTTGCCGCCAAGCGCACGCTGGGCGAGCCGCTCTGGATCGAGGCGCAGGTGTACACCGACGGGCACGAGGCCGTGCGCTGCCGATTGCTTTATCGGCCCGAGGAGACTTCCGAGTGGCAACACGTCTGGATGAGCGCGCTCGGCAATGATCGCTGGCGCGCCGAGTTCAGCGCCCAGGCTCTCGGACGTTGGCTTTACACGATCGAGGCGTGGCTCGATGAGCTCGAGACCTGGCGGCGTGATTTGCTCAAGAAGCAGGCCGCCGGACTTGAGCTCGGCACGGATCTATGGCGCGGATCGCTGTTGATCGAGCAGCTCGCCGCACGCGCAGCCGGCGCCGATGCGCAGCGCCTGCGCGAGTGGTCGCAGCGCCTCAAGGATGCGAGCCTGGGCGAGCCGCAACGCGTCGAGCTGGCAGTGGACGAGGCTTTGCACGAGCTCGCTCGCGTGTATCCGGATCCGCAGCAGGTACTGCGTTACGAGCCAGTGCTCGCGCTCGATCTGGAGCGCGAGCGGGCGCGCTACTCCACCTGGTATGAAATGTTTCCGCGCTCGGCCGCAAGCACGCCCGGGGCTCATGGCACCCTGGCCGACTGCGAGGCGCGCCTGCCATATGTGGCGCACATGGGATTTGACGTCCTGTACCTGCCGCCGATTTATCCTATCGGCTCAACGCAACGCCGCGGTCCCAACAACCGACCTTCAACCGACGCGGCCGATCCGGGCAGCCCCTGGGCCATCGGCAGCGCGGCGGGCGGTCACAAGGCCATCGAGCCAAGACTCGGTACGCTCGAGGACTTTCAACGCCTGCGCGCGCGCGCCGAGGAACTGGGCATCGAGATTGCGCTTGATATCGCCTATCAGTGCAGTCCGGATCACCCGTACGTGCGCGAACACCCCGAGTGGTTCCTCAAGCGCCCGGACGGCACGATCCAGCATGCGGAAAACCCACCGAAGAGCTACCCGGACATCTACCCCTTCCACTTCGGTTGCGAGGCATGGCGCGAGCTGTGGCTGGAGCTGGCGAGCATCGTCGAATTCTGGATGCAGCAGGGAGTGCGCACCTTTCGCGTGGATAATCCCCATACCAAGCCATTTGCATTCTGGGAATGGCTGATTCGTCGCATCAAGCGCCAGCGACCCGAAGTGATATTCCTGGCCGAGGCCTTCACCCGACCGGCGATCATGTACCGCCTCGCCCAGCTAGGCTTTACGCAGTCCTACAGCTACTTCGCCTGGCGCAATACGCGCTATGAGCTCAGCACGTATTTTCGCGAGCTGCAGGCGGTCAGCGATTTCATGCGAGCGAATCTCTGGCCCAATACGCCCGACATACTCACGGAGTATCTGCAAATTGGCGGCCGGCCCGCATTCATGGCGCGCCTGGTGCTCGCCGCCACGCTGGGCGCGAGCTATGGCATCTACGGGCCGGCCTTCGAGCTCATGGAGCACGAGGCCCGCGACCCCGGCAGCGAGGAATACCGCGACTCGGAGAAGTATCAGGTCCGCCACTGGGATCTCGCGCGCCCCGACAGCCTCAGCGACTTCATCGCTCGCATCAATCAAATCCGGCGCGATAACCGCGCCCTGCAGAGCGATCGCGGACTGCTGTTCCATCCAACCGACAACGATACGCTGCTCGCCTACAGCAAGACGACGCCGGATCTTGCCGATGCCATCATCACGGTGGTCAATCTCGATCCGCTGCACACCCAGTCGGGGTGGGTCCAGCTTGACCTGGCAGCGCTCGGACTGGAGCCGCAGCGCGGCTTTCAGGCACACGATCTGCTGTCGGGCTCCAGATTCTTGTGGCAAGGTGCGCACAATTACGTCGCACTCGATCCGCAGCAGGCGCCGGCGCATATTCTGCGCGTTCGTCGCCACGTGCGCACCGAGCGTGACTTCGACTACTTCCTCTAGGGGCTTGTCCGCATGCTTGATGCTACTGGTACGCCGTCCACGCAGCCGGCCCCCACGACCACTGATCACAGCCTTAGTCAAGATCCGCTTTGGTACAAAGACGCGGTGCATGCGCGCGAGCTACGTGTCGTGATCGAACTCGTGATCAATCACACCTCGGACCAGCACCCGTGGTTTCAGCGCGCGCGGCGCGCCAAACCTGGCTCGGTGGCGCGCAATTTTTATGTCTGGTCCGACAACGACGCCAAGTATGCCGGTACGCGCATCATCTTCCTGGATACGGAGAAATCTAACTGGACCTGGGATCCGGTCGCGAATGCCTATTATTGGCATCGCTTCTACGCGCACCAACCGGACCTGAACTACGACAATCCGCACGTGATGCGCGCGATGCTCGCGGTGCTGCGCTACTGGATCAACATGGGCGTGGATGGCTTCCGGCTCGATGCCGTGCCCTATCTGGTGGAGCGCGAGGGCACGAGCAATGAGAATCTGCCGGAGACCCATTCCGTGCTCAAGCGCATTCGCGCCGCGCTGGACGCCGTCTACCCTGATCGCATGCTGCTCGCGGAGGCCAATCAGTGGCCGGAAGACGTGCAGCAGTATTTTGGTAACGGCGATGAATGCCACATGGCCTTTCACTTTCCGTTGATGCCGCGCATGTTCATGGCTCTGGCGCAGGAGGACCGCTTTCCGATCACCGACATCATTCGGCAGACACCCGACATACCGGCCAATTGTCAGTGGGCACTGTTCCTGCGCAATCATGACGAGCTCACGCTCGAGATGGTCACGGACAAGGAACGCGACTATCTGTGGACGCAGTACGCCTCGGATCGCCGGGCACGGCTGAACCTCGGGATCCGTCGCCGACTCGCGCCGCTCCTGGAACGTGACCGCCGCCGCATCGAGCTGCTCAACTCACTGTTGTTGTCGATGCCCGGGGCACCGGTTATCTACTACGGCGATGAAATCGGCATGGGCGACAACATCCACCTGGGCGATCGCGACGGGGTACGCACCCCCATGCAGTGGTCACCGGACCGCAATGGCAGCTTCTCGCGCGCCGATTTTGCCAGTCTCGTGCTGCCGCCGATCATGGATCCGCTCTATGGCTATCAGGCCGTCAATGTGGAGGCGCAGACGCGCGATCAGCATTCGCTGCTGAACTGGATGCGACGCATGCTGAGCATCCGCAAGCAGCAGAAACTGTTTGGTCGCGGCTCGCTGCGCCTGCTCTATCCGACCAATCGGCGCATTCTTGCCTACGTGCGCGAGCTCGCGGATGGCGACAAATCCGATACCGTCCTATGCGTAGCCAATCTGTCGCGCTCGGCGCAGGCCGTGGAACTGGACCTCGCTGCGTTTGCGGGCCGCGTGCCCGTGGAGATGCTGGGTGGCTCGGCGTTCCCACCGGTCGGGCAGCTACCCTATCTGTTGACCCTGCCGCCCTACGGGTTCTATTGGTTTGTGCTCGCGGCCGAGGCGCAGATGCCCGCCTGGCATACCCCGGCGCCCGAACCCCTGCCCGAATACAACACCTTCGTCATTCAGCGCTCGCTGGATGAGCTGCTCGCTGATCCGGCGCGCCGCATTCTCGAAACCGAAGTGCTGCCCGCCTATCTGCCCAAGCGCCGCTGGTTCGGCGCCAAGGACGAGAAGATCGAGCGGGCCACGATCGACGATGTCATCACTCTGCCCGCGCTACGGCCGCCCGTGTTGCTGGTGCAAATAAACGTGCATACCCGGCGCGGCGACGAGCGCTACCTGCTGCCATTCGGCTTCGTCTCGGAAGAGGGGCTCGCGACGCCATTGCCGCAGCAGCTGGCGCTGGCGCGCGTGCGCCGTGGCGGCCGGGTCGGACTGCTCACCGATGCCTTTGCGCTGGACAGCTTTGTGCGCCGGCTACTCGAGATGCTCGCCACGGCCGAGGAGGTGCCGACGGCTTCGGGCACGTTGTGCTTCCTGCCCACCTCGCGGCTTGGGTCGCTGACGATTGCGCCGGACGCGGAAGTGCGCCGCATGAACATGGAGCAATCCAACAGCTCGGTGATCGTCGGCCAGCAGGCGCTGATCAAACTGTTCCGCCGAATTCAAAGCGGCCCGCACCCCGAAGCGGAAATGGGCCGCTACCTGACCGAGCACGGCTTCACCGGCATTCCTGCGCTGCTCGGCGAGATCACGCACCGAGCCCCCGATGGCACCCCTACGGTGCTCGCCCTGGTGGAATCCTTTGTGTTCAACCAGGGCGATGCCTGGAACTGGTCGCAGAACACGCTCGAGCGCGCCATTCAGACCGTCATTGCATCGCCCGAGGGTATCAGCCTCGACGAACAGGTTCAGGTGATCCAGCAGGTCGCCGCCGCGGCCACAGTGCTCGGTCGTCGATTGGGCGAGATGCATACGATATTGGCGCAGCCGACCGAGGATGCGGCCTTTGCGCCCCATGCCGCCGAGCACAGTGATTGCGAGGCCTGGGCGGCGGCGGCTAGCGCACAATTGCAGGCGGCTTTCGCGGTGCTGGCCGCACACGAGTGGAGCCATGAGGATCAGCGCCGCCTGAGTGAGGTGCTGATCTCGCGACAGGGCGAACTACTCGAGCTCGTGCCAGCTCTGGCGCGCGCGGGCATGGGATCGCTGTGCATGCGCATCCACGGCGATCTGCATCTGGGCCAGGTCCTCGTCGTCAGCGGCGATGCGTACTTCATCGACTTCGAGGGCGAGCCGGCGCGCCCGTTGGCGGAGCGGCGCGCCAAGAGCAGCCCACTGCGCGATGTGGCCGGCATGCTGCGCTCCTTCGACTATCTCGCCGCCAGCGGCTTCGCCAGCGGCGGCGCGGGTCAGAGCGATGCCACGCAGGCGCGCAAGCAGGCGATTGTCGAGCGTTTTCATCAGGTCTCCGAGCAATCGTTCATGAGCGCGTATGCGCAGGCGACCCAGTCGCTGCCGCACCATTGGAGCTCGCCGGAGGATTGGCGGCGCCTGCTCGAGCTGTTCCTGCTCGAGAAGGCCGCCTACGAGATCGGCTACGAAGCGGCCAATCGACCCAGCTGGCTGGGCGTGCCGTTACGCGGGCTGGCCGCGCTGACCGAGCAACTAATGCCGAGCTGGCCCACTAAGACGGAAGCTTGATCAGCGCGAGGCCGGACTCCGGATCGAATTGCTTTTGCAGATGTGCCGGACTTTCTGTCAGGACCAGTTCGCAGGTCGGACGAACACGAGCCTCCAGCAGATGCCCGCCATGAGCCGTTCCATCCGATTTGCCGACGACCGCGTGCGAGTGTACTTCCGGAGCCCCGTCCCTGAGGGCCACATCACCGATCAGGGATAGCAGCTCGAGCTGCTCGTCGAGCACCACGGCGGGCTCGTAAGTCTTCGTCTTCCAGTTGAACCAGCCCAATTTGACCCGCGAGAGCGCCCCAATCGCCTTAAAGCTGCTGGAGGATAACTTCGCTTCGGCTGCGACTTTCTTCAAACCGGCAGCAAGCTCATCGCCGGTCTCAAAGATCAGCACGTACGTCTTGGGCTCGCGGGCAATTAATTCGTAGCGCATCTCAACTCGCCGTATGCTCGGCGCTAGCTACATTACCTGCCGCGGCGCTCGCGCGCCCCCACGCAGCGCCTCACCTGATGCTCGGACATCTCTGACAGGTTGTAGGAATATATAATGGCGTCATGAGTGAGAACATCGAAGGCAAAGTAGTCATCATCACGGGCGCGAGCAGCGGTCTGGGTGAAGCTGCCGCCCGGCATCTTTCAGCCCTGGGCGCGACCGTCGTGCTGGGCGCACGTCGTGTCGATCGGATCGAGGCGCTTGCAAAGGAACTGACTGATCAGGGGGGCCGCGCGCTTGCCATGGCGACCGACGTCACGCGCTACCTCGAGGTCCAGCGGCTTGCTGACATCGCCATACAGAACTATGGACGCATCGACGTGCTGATCAACAACGCCGGCCTGATGCCACAGTCACCGCTCGAGCGCAGAAAGATCGACGACTGGAATCAAACTATCGACGTCAATATCAAGGGCGTGCTCTACGGCATCGCTGCAGTGTTGCCCTACATGCAGAAGCAGAAGTCGGGCCACATCATCAACGTCTCCTCGGTCGCCGGTCACAAGGTCAGGACCGGCGGGGCCGTGTATGCAGCCACGAAGCATGCGGTGCGGGTGATTTCCGAAGGCCTGCGACAGGAAGTGAAGCCCTACGACATCCGAACGACGGTGATCTCACCGGGCGCGGTCGACACCGAGTTGACGGACAGCATTACCGAGCCCGATGTCGCGCAGAACATTAAAACCTTTTATGCGCAGGTAGCCATCCCGGCGGATTCATTCGCGCGAGCCGTCGCTTTCGCGATCAGCCAGCCGCCGGAGGTCGACATCAACGAGATTCTTTACCGGCCAACGCGCCAGGAGTTCTAGCCAGCGTGCTGCCTTAAGAAGGCCAGTGTCTTCTCATTGAAGGCGGCCACGTTCTCGTAGAGCGCCGCATGTGAGCAATCCTCGAAGATGTGCAGTTCAGAGTTTTTTATGCCGCTCTTCAGCGGCTCGGCGAAGCGAGTGGAGCACACCATATCGTAGCGCCCGAAGGTGATTTGGGTCGGAGCGCGAATCTTTCCAAGTTGCGCCTCGGCATCGTGGCTGATCGCGGCGTTGGATTGCTGAATGAAAGCGTCGAGCGGCTGCTTTGGGCGTGCTCGCACGAAGTCCGATAAGGCCTGTATGTACTCCGGCTTACGCCCATAAAGCTCCGGCCTGAAACACCATGGGAAGATGGCCTGGATCACTGCTTCCGGCATGTCATCGATCTGCTTAGCCATCACCTGCCAGCCATTGA
>JBEKWD010000134.1:0-6649 GCA_049513435.1 Steroidobacteraceae bacterium
CGGTATATAGGGCACCGCGCGCCAGGGCACCTGCCCGAATAACGCCAGTGCGATGCGCGTGAACACATTGCTGCGGGCGGCGCCGCCGCGCTCGAGTATGGCCGCGCGCGCGCGCTGCATGTGCGGCGCCTGCGGGCTGTCACCGGCCAGCTTGAGCGCATAGTAGACCTTGACACTGCAGCTGACGTCCAAAGCCCCACCGTAGTAGAGCGGCCAGCCGCCATGCTCGGCCTGATGAACGCGCAAATAAGCGGCGAGCTTCGCCTCCAGCGCCGCATCGATCTCATCCAGGTAATGCATCATCATGATGTATTCGGCGGGAATCGTGCAGTCGGCCTCGAGCTCGAAGAGCCAATAGCCCTCCGCACTCTGCCGAGCAATCAGCGCATCGCGAGCAGTCTCAATGCTTTGCTCCAGCGATGGCGCCACGCCCGGCCGCTCCACGGCCGAGGCGTGTCGGAGCGCGCGCACAGGGATGGCCTTGATACTACTGCTGGTCAACGCGCTGAACTCCGCTCGGGCAGACTGTCGGCACGGTCCAAAGAGGCGGCACGCACACTCTGGCCGTGCTCGACTGCGTGCGGGGGCGCTCGCACCGCGGATGGCGCCGCGAGTGGCAAGCCGCGCGCCGCACGCTCGAACAGGCTTCGCAATGCCCAATCGCTGCGCACCGCCAGCGAGGTCAGTAGCCGCGTCATGCTGACGGCTGCGCGCGAGACCTTGATCTGCTGCCCGGAGGTAAAGCCGGGCGTGCGCTCGATGTTGCGCAAGGTGAGCACCGCGAGGCCGATCGCCCAGAGACAGAAGCGGCGGATGCCGGTCTGCCTGCGCGGAATCAACAGCGTGAAGGCCAGTGCGTTGCGCAGGTGTGCGTGTGCGACCCCGATGAGCTCGCTGAACGCGGCATCGAAGCGCGCATCCCGATGATCGGGCGATAACTGCGCGAGCTGCAGGCCGTAGCGCGAGAAAACCTCCTGCGGCAACCAGCACGCTCCGCGCCTGCGATCCTCCCAGACATCCTTGAGAATGTTCGTCATCTGCAGGCCCTGCGCGAATGAAACCGCCAGCTCCTGCAGCGCGCGGCGCCGCCGCATGATCCTGGGCGAGTACGCACAAAACAGCTCCGTGAGCATCTGCCCGACGACGCCTGCCACGTAGTAGCAGTAGTCGTCCAGGTCACTCGAGCGCGGCACACCGCGCAAGCTGGCCGTGTGCTGGAATTGATGCATGCCGCCGCACATGATTTGGATGCAGCGCTGGATCGGGGCGCGCTGGGCTTCCGCGAACTGCGCCGTGACCCGCACCACTCGCTCCATGTTGACAATCAGCTCGCGCTCGGCGGGAAGCGTCTGCTCCGAGAGCTGCGGTGCGATCTCTGCGGCCAGCGCGCCGGGCAGTTCGCGGCCGTCGACCACCGCCACAAACCGTTGCAGCAGCCGCAAGGTGGCGCCAGCAGACAGGGCCGGCTCATCCTCGATCGTATCGGCTATGCGGCACAGCAGATAAGCGTTCGTGACCGGGGTACGCAGTGCGGGTGGCAACTGCGGAATCGTCAGCGCAAAGGTGCGCGATACGTGCGGCAGTATGCGGTCCTGGTAGACCTCGTCAGACATGCCGGAATCCGTTTGGAGAGGGTCTCGCGACATCGTACGAATAGCGCCCGTTGCACAGCGGATTGCGCCATGGTAGCGCCTCGGCAACGATCGGGCTAATGGCGGCGCGCAAGCAGCCAGTGCGCCATGGCGCGCAGCGCCTCGCCGCGCACGCCAAAGGGCGCCAATGCGTCGAGCGCCTCGGCATGCAGCCGGCTTACCCGCTGCTGCGAGGCCTCGATGCCGATGACTGCCGGATAGGTGGGCTTGGCTCGCTCGCTGTCGGCACCGGTCGCCTTACCCAGCGCCGCCGCGTCCCCGATCACATCGAGCAAATCGTCCTGGATCTGGAATGCCAGACCAATCGGGGCTGCAAAGCTCGCGAGCGCCTTGTGCAGACGCGGCTCGAGTGTCGGCACGCACTCCGCGGCCATCATGACGCTGGCGCGGATCAGCGCACCGGTCTTGCGCGCGTGCATGTCCTCGACCTGAGCCTCATTGAGCCGCTGGCCCTGCACGGCCAGATCGATCGCCTGTCCGCCCGCCATGCCGAAGCTGCCACCGGCATCCGCAAGCATTTCAATGAGCCGCAGACGTATGGCCGGTGAGGCCGGTAAAGCCGGATCGCGCGCCAGCAATTGAAAGGCCAGCGCCTGCAGCGCATCGCCGACCAGCAGCGCCGTGGCCTCGTCGAAGGCCTTGTGACAGGTCGGGCGACCGCGACGCAAATCGTCGTCATCCATGGCCGGCAGGTCATCGTGCACGAGCGAGTACACGTGCACGAGCTCGAGCGCGCAGGCGGCCGCCTCAACATCCTCTTCCGCGAGCCCTACCGCGCGCGCGGCGGCGAACAACAGTGCCGGCCGCACACGCTTGCCTCCACCCAGCACGCTGTAGCGCATCGCCTGATGCAGGCGCGCGGGGGCGATATCGGGGGCAGGCAGTCGCGCGGCCAGAGCAAGCTCCATGCGCTCACGCCAGGACTCAAGCCGTGCCGTGAATTCATCGCCGGTGTGCCGGGCACCGGTGGTGCTGCTCACGTGCGCGTGGGTATCGCCGACAGCGGCCGCTGCGTCATTGCAGCTCCGCGCTGGTGCCGGCGTCTGCGGCATGATTTGGACGCTTGATCTGGCTGACTGGGATGGCGGCTGAAACGCGCCGCGCGCCTTCCCCATAGAGCACCGGCAGATCCGGTGCCATCGGACCCGTGACCCGCGGCCCGCGCAGAGCCACTTTGAGCGCCTTGAGCGGGTGCATGAACGCGTCATCCACCGCGGTGCCCTCGAATCCGCAATGGGCCATGCAGTTGTCGCAGGCCGGATTGCGGCCGACGCCATAGTGCTCCCACTCGGTGTCCTGCATGAGGGAGCGAAAGCTCGGCGCATAGCCTTCATCGGTCAGCAGATAGCAGGGTCGTTGCCAGCCGAAGATGTTGAAGGTCGGCGTACTCCAGGGCGTGCATTGATACGCCTGATTGCCGGCGAGGAAGTCCAGGAACAGCCCGGAATGATTGAAGGACCAGCGGCGTTTTGCGGCGCCATGCTGCGCAGTGCCCCGGCGTTTGAAGATCTCGCGGAACAGCCGCTTGCTCGCACTGCGGCCGAGGAACACATCCTGCCGCGGGGCATGGTGATAGCTGTACCCGGGCGAGACCGTGATGCCTTCGATCCCGAGGCTCATGGCCTCATCAAAGAAGGCTGCGACTTCGCCCGGATCCTCGCCATTGAACAAGGTGCAGTTGATGGTGACGCGAAAGCCCTGGCTGCGCGCGAGCCGGATCGCCGCGACCGCTTTGTCGAACACGCCTTCCTGGCACACCGACTCATCGTGCCGCTCACGATTGCCATCCAGATGGATCGAGAATGTCAGGTAGGGCGAGGGTCGATACTCA
The DNA here is from genome assembly GCA_049513435.1 of Steroidobacteraceae bacterium. GTDB lineage: Bacteria > Pseudomonadota > Gammaproteobacteria > Steroidobacterales > Steroidobacteraceae > FEN-1191. Next base: position 3,484 of record JBEKWD010000134.1, read on the forward strand.
TGGATGTGCTTGGGCAGCAAAATGGCGTTCGTGCACAGATAGACGAACTTACGCCGCGCGACGATGCCGGCGACGATCTGCGGCATATCCTTATGAATGAGCGGCTCCCCGCCAGGGATCGACACCATCGGCGCACCGCATTCGTCCACCGCATGCAGCGCTTGTTCGACAGTGAGTCGCTTCTGCAGGGTTTCCTTCGGATGATCGATCTTGCCGCAGCCCGCGCAGGCCAGATTGCATTGGAACAGGGGCTCGAGCATGAGCACAAGCGGATAGCGTTTGACGCCGCGCAACTTGCGCCCGGCGATATAGCGGCCGACGCGGTATGCCTGGATCAGTGGAACACCCAAATTGATAACTCCTAGAACAGAGCGAGCACGTCCTGGCGATGATCGCGCCAGATGCGCCCCCACTCCAGTTTGAACCATGGAGTAAACCTCGCGCCGCCGCTCCCGGTCAACTCCATCTGCAATGCGTCAGGGCTGATCCACCGCGTGGCCATAATTTCGCTGCGGTCGATACTGAGTGGCTCGCTGCATCGGCCGATGAATACCGAGCAGATCTCGTGCTCGGCGCCGATCGGCTCGAATTGCGCCTGATAATGAAACTTGAACAGGAAATTCAACGCACAGCGCACACCGAGCTCTTCCTGCAGACGCCGCTGTACGGCTTGTTCCATCGACTCAAAGCGCCGTGGGTGACTGCAGCAGCTGTTCGACCAGAACAGCGGCCACAGCGGCTTGCTGGCCGCGCGCTGCTGCAGCAGCAGCTCGCCGTGCCCATTGAATATCAGCACCGAGAAGGCGCGATGTAGGACGCCGCGCCCTTCGTGGCACTCGGACTTGCTTAAGTGGCCTATTTCACGGTCCGCTTCATCCACGAGGATCAGCGACTCGAATTCTTCGGAGCTTTCGCGCTCTGTGCTGTGCCTGCGCGCAACCTGATCCATCATGAACACAGCTCCCACAGATCCCCTACGCTGCGTCACAGCATACCAAACTGGTCGCGCGAATCATTAAGAATAATTAACGATATCAAGCCAATGCGTTTAACATCCCGGCTGCCAAGGCGCCAGCGGACACAGACTACGCCGCGATCGTCAGACGCTTGGGGCTATGCTGCGCGCGACGCCTGCAAGTATGCTGCGCCACCTTACCTTGCGAGACTGATCAATGACTTCAAGCCGCCCATCAGCCCTGAAAACCCTGTTTATGCAGGCTCCGTCCTTCGACGGTTTCGACGGCGGGGCCGGCTCACGCTACCAGGCGCGCCGTGAGGTCAAATCCTTCTGGTTCCCGACCTGGCTCGCGCAGCCGGCGGCATTGGTGCCCAACTCGCGCCTGCTCGATGCCCCGGCCGATGAGCTGAGCATCCAGCAGAGCCGCGACATCGCGCGTGGCTACGAGCTCGTGATCATGCATACGAGCAGCCCATCGTTCCCGACTGATGCGAAATTCGCCGAGCTGCTCAAGCAGGACAATCCCGACGTGATAATCGGGCTCATTGGCGCCAAGACGATGGTGGATCCGGACGGCGCGCTGAACGCCACGAGCGCGATCGATTTCGTCTGCCGCGAGGAATTTGATTTCACGTGCAAGGAGGTGGCCGAGGGGCTGGCACTCAAGGACATCAAGGGACTGTCCTACCGCGGCGAGGACGGGCGCATCGTGCACAACCCGGCCCGAGCGATGATCGAGGACATGGATGAGCTCCCCTTTGTGTCGCCGATCTACCAACGCGATCTGACTATCGAGAACTACTTCATCGGCTATCTGAAGCACCCCTACGTGAGCTTCTATACCGGCCGCGGCTGCCGCTCGAAGTGCACGTTCTGCCTCTGGCCCCAGACCATCGCCGGTCATCGTTATCGGGTGCGCTCGGCCGAAAACGTCCTGGCCGAGGTGCAGTGGATCAAGCAGAACATGCCGGCGGTCAAGGAAGTCATGTTTGACGACGATACCTTTACCGATACCTCTAATCTTCCGCGCGTCGAGGCGATCGCGCGCGGCATGGGCCAGCTCGGCATGACCTGGAGCTGCAACGCCAAGGCCAACGTGCCGTACAAGACGCTGAAGGTCATGAAAGACAATGGTCTGCGCCTGCTGCTGGTCGGCTACGAATCAGGCGACGATCAGATCCTGCACAACATCAAGAAGGGGCTGCGCACCGATATCGCGCGTCGCTTCACCGAGGACTGCCGCAAGCTCGGTATTCTGATTCACGGTACGTTTATTCTCGGATTGCCTGGCGAGACCCTCGAGACGATCAACAAGACGATCGACTTTGCCAAGGAGATCAATCCGCACACGATCCAGGTGTCGCTGGCGGCGCCCTACCCCGGCACGGCGTTGTACAAACAAGCGCTCGAGAATGGCTGGCTGCAGGCGAATGACGCGCTGAACCTCGTCAACGACCAGGGCGTGCAATTGGCGGCCATCAGCTACCCGAATCTGTCCAAGACCGAGATCTTCCACAGCATGGAAGTGTTCTATCGGCGGTTTTATTTCCGGCCGAGCAAGATCTGGGAGATCGTGCGCGAAATGCTCTCGAGCTGGGACATGATGCGGCGCCGGCTGCGCGAAGGGGTCGAGTTCTTCCGTTTCCTGCGCAGTCACGAGGCCTGAAGCGCCCACCGCGCGATCCCGATGTCCTGGATCCATCCGCTGCTGACGGCAATCGGGGATGCCAGCTTGGCCGCGGCGGCCGGTTATGCCGTATTGAGCCTCGTGGCCGTGCTGCGCTGGCGTCATCAGAGTGCGGCGGCCAGTGGAGCGCAAGCGCCGGTCACGGTGCTCAAACCCTTGTGTGGCGCCGAACCGGGTCTGTACGAGCACCTGCGCTCATTCTGCCGCCAGCACTACCCGCAATTTCAGATCGTCTTTGGTGTGGATGATCCGGCCGATCCGGCACTGGTATCGGTGCAGCGCCTGGTCAGTGAATTCCCAGCGCTTGAGATCGATGTGGTGATCAACCCGCAGCAGCGCGGCAGTAACCGCAAGATCAGCAACCTCATCAGCATGCTGGCACGTGCACGTTACGACGTGCTCGTGATCGCCGACAGCGACGTCTTCGTCGGCCCTGATTATCTGACCCGGGTAACGGCGCCGCTGCTGGATACGCGCGTAGGCCTCGTGACCTGCCTCTACCACGACGTGCCGACCGCGCG
>JBEKWD010000135.1:0-6637 GCA_049513435.1 Steroidobacteraceae bacterium
GAACATGTCCCGCAGCTCGAGCAATGGATGAGAAGCTACAAGGCCGAAGAATTATTTGATGAGCAGGGCCGGCTGATGCCGGACTTGGCCGAGCTCGCGCCGAAAGGTCACCGACGCATGGGCGCCAATCCGCACACCAACGGCGGTGGCTTGCTGCGCGATCTGCGCATGCCGGACTTCCGCCGCCATGCGGTGCATGTGCCTTCACCTGGTGCCGTTGACGGCCAGGATACGCTCGTGCTGGGTCAATTCCTGCGCGACGTCGTAAAGCTCAATCGGGAGCCGCGCAATTTCCGCATCTTCGGCCCGGATGAGACGCTCTCGAACCTGCTCGGCGCCGTGTTTGAAGTCACCCCCCGTCAGTGGGACGCCCGGGAAGTCAGTAATGATGAGTTTCTCGCGCCCGCCGGAGCTGTGCTGGACTCGATGCTCAGCGAGCATCAGTGCGAGGGTTGGCTGGAGGGCTATCTGCTCACCGGACGACACGGACTCTTTAACAGCTATGAGGCCTTCATTCGCATCGTCGACTCGATGTTCAGTCAACACGCCAAGTGGCTGAAGGTCACCTCGGAACTGCCGTGGCGGCGCAAGATTGCCTCACTGAACTATCTGCTCGCCTCGCACGTCTGGCAGCAGGACCACAACGGCTTCACACACCAGGATCCCGGCTTTCTCGACCATGTCATCAACAAGAAGGCCAACATCGTGCGCGTCTACCTGCCGCCCGATGCCAACTGCCTGCTGTCCGTGTTCGATCACTGCCTGCGCAGCCGCAACTATGTCAACGTGGTGGTTGCTGGAAAACACGCATTGCCGCAATGGCTGACCATGGAGGCCGCGGTCGTGCACTGCACGGAAGGCATCGGCATCTGGCAATGGGCCAGCAACGATCAGGGCACAGATCCGGACGTGGTCATGGCCTGTTGCGGCGATACGCCGACGCTGGAGATCTTGGCGGCTGTGTCGATCCTTCGTCAGCATCTGCCCGATCTGAAGATTCGCGTCATCAATGTGGTCGATCTGATGAAACTACAGTCGAGCACTGAGCACCCACACGGCCTCGACGATTGCGACTACGACTCGCTGTTTACCCGCGACAAACACATCATCTTCGGCTTTCATGGATACCCCTGGCTAGTGCATCGCCTGACCTATCGCCGAACCAATCAGAACCTGCACGTTCGAGGCTACAAGGAGGAGGGCACGATCACAACCGCCTTCGACATGCGGGTGCAGAACGACCTGGATCGCTTTCACCTGGTTCAGGATGTCGTGGATCGACTGCCGCACTTAGGCACCAAGGGCGCATACCTGAAGCAGCTGATGCGGGACAAACTCATCGAGCACAAGCAATACATCGATCAGCATGGTCAGGACTTGCCCGAAATCCGCAACTGGAAGTGGGGCCTGCACGCGACGACTGAGCCTGTCCGGCAATGGATGAAACCTGCGGCATAACCAGCCCGTGTCAAACTGATGAAACCCAGAACCGGCGATCCCAAAGCATCCCCTTCCAAGCCCGTTGCGCAGGACGAGCTCAAGACGCTACCCATGCCAGAGGTGGAGAAGCGATTGGGGTCGTCGCCCAACGGTCTCACTCAGGCGGAGGCGGCGAAGCGCTTGACTCAGTACGGGCCCAACGAGATCGAGGAAGAGAAGACCAATGTGCTGCTGAAATTCCTCTCTTATTTCTGGGGTCCCATTCCCTGGATGATCGAGGCGGCGGTGATTTTGTCGGGCGTAGTGCGGCACTGGCCGGATTTCTTCATCATTCTACTGCTGCTGTGCGCCAATGCCGTGGTCGGATTCTGGGAAGAACGCCAAGCGGGCAACGCCATTGCTGCACTGAAGGCGAGACTGGCCATCAAAGCGCGGGTGCAACGCGATGGCAAGTGGGTCAACCCGCCAGCGCGTGAGCTGGTACCGGGGGACGTCATCCGTATGCGGCTGGGCGACATTGTGCCGGCGGATGCGCGCTTGCTGGACGGCGACTCCGTTGAGGTAGATCAGTCCGCGCTGACCGGGGAGTCCTTGCCCGCCACGCGCAAATCGGGCGAGGCGGTTTTTTCCGGCTCAATCATTCGTCGGGGCGAGATCGGTGGACTGGTCTATGCCACGGGCGGCAATACCTATTTCGGCAAGACGGCGCAACTGGTGCAGGAGGCACACACCGTCAGCCACTTTCAAAAGGCGGTCTTGAAGATCGGCAATTACCTGATCATCCTCGCAGGCGTCCTGGTGGCGGCCATCATTACCGCCGCGATACTGCGTGGCGATCGGGTTCTGACCACGCTGCAGTTCGCCCTGGTGCTGACGGTGGCGGCGATCCCCGTGGCGATGCCGACAGTACTGTCGGTGACCATGGCGGTCGGTGCGCGCCTGCTTGCCAAGAAAAAGGCAATTGTCAGCAAATTGGTGGCGATCGAGGAGTTGGCGGGCGTTGACGTGCTGTGCGCCGACAAGACCGGCACCCTGACCCAGAACAAACTGACGCTCGGAGAGCCGTTCTGTGTCGCCAATGTTTCAGCCGATCAGGTGATCCTGAATGGTGCACTCGCCTCGCGTGCGGACAATAACGACACCATCGACCTGGCCGTATTGGCCGGCGTTAAGAATGACCAGGATTTGAAAGGCTACCAAGTACTGCACTTCCAACCCTTCGATCCGGTGCACAAACGCACCGAGGCGAGCGTAAAAGGTAAGGACGGCAAGGCCTTCAAGGTCGCGAAGGGCGCGCCGCAGGTGATCCTTGAGTTGTCGGCCGATGCCGGTCAAGTCAAGAGCGCCGTCGATAAAGCCGTGGACGACTTTGCGGCGCGCGGCTTTCGTTCGTTGGGCGTGGCGCGGGCCGAGGCCGATGGGCCGTGGCAGTTTGTGGGCGTATTGCCCCTGTTCGATCCGCCTCGCGATGACGCGAAGTCAACCATAGCGACCGCACTGGCGATGGGCGTCAAAGTCAAGATGGTGACGGGCGATGCGCTGGCCATTGCCAAGGAAACCGCTAAAAAGCTGGGTATGGGGAGCAATATCCTCAATGCCTCGAGCTTGGGAGACGTCAAGAAGCAAGAGAGCGCAGAGGTGGCCGAGTCCATCGAGAAGGCGGACGGCTTCGCCCAGGTGTTCCCCGAGCACAAATTTCACATCGTCGATGTCCTGCAAAAGCACGGGCACATGGTCGGCATGACGGGCGACGGGGTGAATGATGCCCCCGCGCTGAAGAAAGCCGACTGCGGCATCGCGGTTTCGGACGCAACGGACGCGGCGCGGGCGGCAGCTTCGATCGTGCTAACGACGGCCGGACTCTCCGTGATCATCGATGCGATCAAGGAGAGCCGGAAGATCTTTCAGCGGATGAACAGTTACGCGATGTACCGCATCGCTGAGACGTTGCGAGTGCTCTTGTTCATGACGACGGCGATCCTGGTTTTCAATTTTTATCCGTTGACGGCAGTGATGATCGTGATGCTGGCGCTGCTCAACGACGGCGCCATCCTGTCCATTGCCTACGACAACGTTCATTACAAGAACGCTCCCGAAGCCTGGAACATGCGTCTGGTGCTCGGTATCTCTACGGTGCTGGGAGTCATCGGTGTGGTTGCCGCATTTGGCCTGTTTTACCTTTCAGAGCGCGTGTTTCATTTCGACCGCGCGCACGCCCAGACGATGATGTATCTGAAGCTGTCTGTTGCAGGACATCTGACGATATTCCTGACACGGACGCGAGGGCCATTCTGGTCCAGCCGCCCAGCACGAATACTATGGGCGGCGGTGCTCGGTACACAAATCGTTGCGACATTGTTTGCGGTCTACGGTTTTCTGATGACACCGTTGGGCTGGGGCTGGGCGCTTTTCGTGTGGGGCTACGCATTGGCTTGGTTCCTCGTAAATGACCGCGTGAAACTGCTTGCGTATCGGATTCTCGATCCGGCAAATGCCCAAGCGAAAGTAAATGCGAAGACTGAGGCACTGCAAGAAGCCAAAGCAGCCGAGCCTAATGCCGAAGGTAAAGCGGGCGCCAGACCAGTGTCTAGATCCGAAACCAAAACAGAGCCGATACCGAAACTCATCATGCAATCAAAACCTGAAGCAAGGGCTGCGCCCAAGCCGGCGCCTAAAGAACAACTCGTAGCTGATCTGTCTGCGCAAATCGCGCAGCGGGCTTACAAACTCTACGAGCAGGGAGGCCGCAAAGACGGTGCAGCAGTTAAGGACTGGGAGAGGGCCGAATCGCAGATCCGGACAGATTTGGCCAAAGCGGGCTCCGCGTCCACTGGCTCCGCGTCCAAGACTCAAGTCGAGCCCTTGCCAGTGGGCAAGTTTGAGTCCAAAGCCTGAAGCAAAGGACACGTCGCCCATTTTCGCGTACGGGAAGGAGAAGGCGTAAGTCTCAGGAAATGGCCGACGATGATCGACCTCGTCTGCAAGTCGAAAGTTGTAAAGCCAAGTTTCTGGTTGACCCCGCTCGGTTCGTGAATTTGTCCGCCAAACCCGCGCCCAGCGCATCGAGTACTCCGAGTGCAGCCGTTGCTCATGGCGAGATCTACATCTGTCCAATGCATGCGCAAATTCGGCGCAACGAGCCCGGCAGTTGTCCGATCTGCGGCATGGCGCTCGAGCGTGCGGGCATTCCTGAGAGTGAAGGCACGAGTCCTGAGCTCGAGGATATGACCCGGCGCTTCGTGATCGGCGCTGTCCTTGCCACGCCTATCGTCGTTTTGGAGATGGGCGGCCACCTGCACCGCCTGCATCTCGATCATTACGTGACCATGACCGCGTCGTTGTGGATTCAGTTCGCGCTGGCGACGCCCATCGTGCTGTGGTGTGCGTGGCCTTTCTTCCAACGAGCGTGGCAGTCGATCCTGAACCGCTCGCCCAACATGTTCACCCTGATTGCCTTAGGGGTCGGGGCGTCCTACTTATATAGTTTAGTGGCGACATTTGCTCCTGGATTATTCCCTGCAGGCATTCGGGAGCATGACGGGCTCATCCAGGTCTACTACGAAGCCGCTGCGGTGGTCACGGTTCTGGTCTTACTGGGCCAGGTAATTGAATTGCGCGCGCGGGAGAAGACCAGCGGAGCCATTCGGGCGCTCCTGAGATTGGCGCCCAAGACAGCTCGGCGCCTTCGAATCGATGGCACGGACGAGGAAGTAGCGATTGAGCAAATTCACGTGGGCGATCGATTGCGTGTACGGCCTGGTGAAGCGGTTCCCATGGATGGTGCCGTGACCGAAGGAATCAGTTCGGTCGATGAATCGATGGTGACCGGCGAATCGATGCCGGTTGAAAAAGCAGCGGCCGCCAAGGTCATCGGCGGCTCGATCAACGGCACCGGCACGCTCGTGATCACCGCCGAGAGGATCGGCGCCGACTCGATGTTGTCTCGCATCGTGCACATGGTCAGCGAGGCGCAGCGCAGCCGCGCACCGATCCAACGTCTCGTCGACGTCGTTGCCGCTTGGTTCGTTCCGGCCGTCATGGCCTCCGCGGCAATCGCGTTTGCGGCCTGGATGATCTGGGCGCCCGCTCCGGCGTTGGGACTGGCGGTGGTGGCCGCCGTATCGGTACTTATCATTGCGTGCCCGTGCGCTCTGGGTCTTGCAACGCCAATGTCTATCATGGTCGGCGTCGGTAAGGGAGCGAGCGCCGGGGTGCTGATCAAGAACGCGGAAGCGCTCGAGCGATTCGAAAAGGTCGACACGCTGGTAATCGATAAGACTGGCACCCTCACGGAGGGTAAATCGCGGGTCACTGCGGTCGTGGCCGCCGCCGGTTTCGACGAATCGGCCGTGCTGTCGTTCGGCTCGAGTCTGGAAAAATCGAGTGAGCATCCGCTCGCCGCCGCGATCCTGGCCGCGGCCGCGGAACGTACGCTAGCGCTGCAAGACGTCGCGGATTTCGCTTCAGTCACGGGCAAGGGCGTGACCGGCACCGTCGGCGCTCGACGTGTGGCAATCGGTAACGCCGGGCTGCTCAAGGACCTTGGTATAGCCAGTGCCGATCTCGAGGCGCGCGCTGATATGCTGCGAAAGGAAGGTGCCACGGCGCTCTTCGTGGCGGTTGACGGCAAGCCAGCCGGCATGATCGCGGTATCCGACCCGATCAAGCCGACTACGATGGCCGCGCTCGATGCCCTACGCGGCGAAGGCATCCGGATCGTCATGTTAACCGGCGACAATCGCACCACAGCGCAGGCGGTCGCCGCCAAGCTCGGCATCACCGAGGTGGAAGCGGACGTTCTACCAGATCAGAAGAACGCCATCGTTCGGCGTCTCAAAAGTGAGGGCCGTGTGGTCGCGATGGCCGGGGATGGAGTCAACGACGCTCCGGCCCTCGCCGAGGCCGATGTCGGCATCGCGATGGGAACAGGCACCGATGTCGCCATGCAAACTGCTGGCCTCACGCTCGTCAAGGGCGATCTCGCCGGGATCGCGCGGGGGCGGGCCTTAAGTCGCGCCACAATGCGCAACATCCGCGAGAATCTCGCGCTGGCATTCGTCTACAACGTCGTCGGCATACCGGTGGCGGCCGGTGTACTGTATCCCGCGTTTGGACTTCTACTGAGTCCCATTATCGCAGCGGCGGCCATGAGCTTGAGTTCCGTGTCGGTCATTGGCAATGCGCTTCGCCTTCGAGT
>JBEKWD010000136.1:0-6634 GCA_049513435.1 Steroidobacteraceae bacterium
GCAACTTGGTCGGCAACCGCCAGCGAGGCGATGAGTGAGGCGCTCGCACTCATCAGCGAGCCGGCATCGACCATCGGGCGTAAATGGAATTTTTGACCGCCACTGTGTTTAACCCAGCTGCGTACATACCCTACGGTCGCCTCGCGCCGTCTACGGGTCTTCGTTAAGCGTCCAGATCGCCTTTCGCTCCCCACATGCTCGCCATAGTCCGCATCGCGCTGAGCCGGCCTTACACGTTCGTCGTGCTGGCGCTGCTCATTCTTTTGGCCGGAGTGCTCGCCGCAGTGCGCATGCCGGTGGATATATTTCCGAGCATCAACATCCCGATCGTCGCTGTCGCCTGGCAGTATCAGGGTTTGCCGCCCCATGACATGGTCGGGCGCATTATTACGCCGTACCAACGAGCGCTGACGACCACGGTCAACGACATCGAGCACATCGAGGCGAACTCGTATGCCAACGTCGGCATCGTCAAGATCTTCTTTCATCCCACGGTCAATATCGCTACCGCCAACGCGCAGGTCACTGCGATCTCGCAGACTTTGCTCAGGCAGCTGCCGCCGGGCACGACCCCGCCGTTGATCCTCAACTACAGCGCCTCAACGGTGCCGATCATCCAGCTCGCGCTGTCAGGTGCAGGTCTGACCGAGCAGATTCTGGCGGATCTCGGGTTCAATTTCGTGCGCCCGCGCCTGGTCACGGTCGAGGGCGCGGGTATCCCCTGGCCCTTCGGCGGCAAGTCGCCGCAGGTCATGTTCGATCTTGACACCGCAGCGCTCGAGGCACGCGGTCTGACCGGACTGGATGTCGCCAATGCGCTCGCGGCGCAGAACCTGATTACTCCGGTGGGCACGGAAAAGATCGGTGCTTACGAATACACCGTCAACCTCAATAGCGCTCCATCAAAAATCTCAGAGCTAGGGGATCTGCCGATCAAGAGCGTCGGCGGCGCCATGGTGTACATGCACGATGTCGCCCAGGTGCACAACGGCAATGCGGTGCAGACCAACATCGTGCACGTGGATGGCAATCGCTCGGTGCTGCTGAGCGTGTTCAAGAACGGTACGACCTCGACGCTGGACATCGTCAGCGGCATCAAGAGGATGCTGCAAGTCATCAAGCCCTCGCTGCCGGACGCACTGCAAATCAAGACGATCGCCGATCAGTCGCTGTTCGTGCGCGCTTCGATCAACGGCGTGATCCTAGAGGGCGTGATCGCCGCCGCGCTGACCAGCCTGATGATCCTGCTGTTCCTGGGCAGCGTGCGCTCGACGCTGATCGTGTCAACGTCAATTCCACTGTCGATCCTCGGTTCGATCGCCACGCTCTCGGCGATCGGCGAGACGCTTAACATCATGACCCTGGGCGGTCTGGCGCTCGCGGTGGGCATGCTGGTCGACGAAGCGACGGTGACGATCGAGAGCATCAACTACCACCTCGAGCAGGGCAAGGAGGTCGAAAAGGCGATCATCGATGGGTCCGCGCAAATCGTGGTTCCGGCTTTCGTCTCACTGCTGTGCATCTGCATCGTATTCATTCCGATGTTCTACCTGCAGGGCGTTGCGCGCTTCCTGTTCGTCCCGCTAGCCGAGAGCGTGATGTTCGCCATGGCCTTCTCGTTCTTGCTCTCGCGCACCCTGGTGCCGACGATGGCGAAGTATCTGCTGCACAAGCACGCCGCTGCCGCCGAGCCGGAGTCGAAGAACCCGTTGGTACGCTTCCAGCATGGGTTTGAGGCGCGCTTTATGCGCGTGCGCGCCGGCTATCGCGAAGTGCTGGAGCTGGCCAGCGAGCACCGGCGGCCATTCATCGCAGGCTTTCTCGTCTTCATCGCCGTCTCCTTCCTGCTCGTGCCGTTTCTCGGCCGCAATTTCTTCCCGCAGGTCGACGGCGGTCAGATTCTGCTACATGTGCGCGCGCCCATCGGTATGCGTATCGAGGAGACCGCGACGCGATTCGCCGAAGTGGAGCAGGCGATCCGCGAGATGATCCCAGCGAACCAGATGGAGGCAATGGCCGACAATATTGGAACTTACGTCTCGTCGATCAACACCGTATACAACAACACGGGCTCGATCGGTGAGTCGGACGGCGACATCCAGATCTCGCTCAAGCCGGGGCATGCGCCGACGGCCGGTTACGTCAGTAAACTGCGCGCGCAGCTGCCCGGTCGCTTCCCCGGCATGATCTTTTCGTTACTGCCTGCCGATATCGTCAGCCAGATCCTCAATTTCGGCGCGCCAGCGCCGATTGACCTGCAGATCCGCGGCAGCGATCTGGCCGCGGACTACGCCTATGCCAACAAGCTGCTCGCGCAGGTGCGTCACGTCACCGGCGTGGCCGATGCGCGCATCCAGCAGTCGGCCGCACTGCCGACACTGGATGTCGATATCGACCGCTCGCGCGCGCGCTACACCGGCGTGACGGCCGCCGACGTGACCGATAGCCTCGTCGTCAATCTGGCCAGCTCGATCCAGGTGGCCCCCACCTTCTGGCTCAACGAGAAGAACGGCGTCAACTATCCGATGGCGCTGCAGACGCCGCAATACCAGATCGATACGCTTGCGGCACTGGGCAATCTTCCGATCAACCCCACGGGCGGGCCCGCCACGGTACTCGGCGGCATCGCCGACATTCATCGCACCCATCGCGACGCGGTGGTCTCGCAGTACGACATCGCACCGATGGTGGAGATTTACGCCACGACCCAGGATCGCGATCTGGGCGGGGTCTCGAGCGACATCGAGAAGATCATCGCGCGCAACGACAAGGACAAGCCAAAAGCCGCAATCGTCGCCCTGGTCGGTCAGACAGCGACCATGAACAGCGCCTACTCGGGGTTGCTGTTCGGTCTGCTCGGTGCAATCGTGCTGGTCTATCTGCTGATCGTCATTAATTTCCAGTCCTGGAGCGATCCCTTCGTCATCATCACAGCCCTGCCGGCGGCACTGGCGGGCATCATCTGGATGTTGTTTGCAACACATACCACGCTGTCGGTGCCGGCACTCACGGGCGCGATCATGTGCATGGGCGTTGCCACCGCGAACAGCGTGCTGGTGATCAGTTTTGCGCGCGAGCGGCTCAACGAGCTTGGCGATGCGACGCAAGCCGCGCTCGAGGCCGGATTCGTGCGTCTGCGTCCCGTGTTGATGACGGCGCTGGCCATGGTCATCGGCATGCTGCCGATGGCGCTCGGCCTGGGCGAGGGCGGCGAGCAGAATGCCCCGCTCGGCCGCGCCGTGATCGGTGGGCTCATTTTCGCCACCGTCTCGACGCTGTTCTTCGTCCCTGTCATGTTCAGTATCGTCCATCGCAACTACCGTCCAAAGCCGTCGCCCGACACCGGCATCGGAGCCGCCCATGTCCCAGCCTGACCCGGATACCCGTCGCGTCGTTTTGCGCCGGCTGCGCCGCATCGGCGTCGCTTTCGTTGTCCTGGTGATCGCTGTGGTCGCCTATGGCCTGGGTTCGCGCGCGGCCGAGAGCTCGCGCCTGCACGATCTGACCGAAGCGCAGGCCGTACCAACCGTGGCGCTGGTAACACCGAGCAATGTCGAGGATCACACGGGACTGGAGTTGCCCGGGCGCCTGGAAGCCTTCATCCGGGCGCCCATCTACGCGCGCGTGCCGGGCTACCTGAAGAGCTGGAAGTACGATATCGGCGCCAGGGTCAAGGCCGGCGACGTGCTGGCCGAGATCGATACGCCTGATCTGGACCAGCAGCTGGCCCAGGCACGTGCCGATCTGAACGTCGCCCAGGCCAATGCGAAGCTTGCGCAAATCACCGCGCAGCGCTGGCAATCCCTCGCCGACACCGACGCCGTCGCCAAGCAGGATGTGGATCAGCGCACTTTTACCTGGAACGCCAGTATCGCCCAGGTCAGGGCGGCACAGGCGAACCTCGACCGTCTGCTCGCCGAGGTAGGCTTCAAGCGCCTGGTCGCGCCATTCGATGGGATCGTCACCGCGCGCGATACCGACATCGGTGCACTCATCAACGTCGGGGCCGCCGGCGGTACGGAGCTGTTCGTCGTGTCGGAGACGAGCAAGTTGCGCGTCTATGTCAACGTGCCGCAGAACGACGTGCCCAGTGTGCCCGCCGGCACCCAGGCTACGATCCGTGTGCCCGAACATCCCGAAAAGAGCTATAGCGGCACGGTCGAGGCTTCCGCGCAGGCGGTCGTGCCGAGCACGGGCACAACGCTGATGCAGCTGATCGTCGATAACGCCGCCGGTGAGATGATGCCTGGCGACTACGCCAGCATTCACCTGCAAATCGCCGCCCACACGCAGCTGCTCAGTTTGCCGTCGAGCGCAGTGATTTTCGACGCCAACGGACTGTCGGTGGCCACCGTGGACTCAGGCAACCATGTGCGGCTCAAGCCCGTGACGATCGGACGCGACCTGGGCGCCGTCATCGAGATCGCTACGGGCCTCTCGGCGCAGGATCGCGTCATCGAAAACCCGCCCGACGGCATCAGCACGGGTGCCACGGTGCGCGTTGCGGGCGCCGCAGAGCATGCAAATGAAAAGAGCTGACGGCGTACGCTGGGTCGGCGCAGCGTCGACGCTGCTGCTCGCCGGCTGCTCGCTGGCGCCGCCGCTCAAAACCCCGGTCATTCCGACCGCGGACGCCTACAAGGAAATCGGGCCCTGGACGCAAGCGCAGCCGAGCGATCGCCTGCCGCGCGACAGCTGGTGGACGCTCTACGGGAACAGCGAGCTCGACGAGCTGCAGCAAAGACTCATCGCCGGCAATCCGACGTTGGCGGCCGCTCTGGCCAATTATGCGCAGGCGCGGGCACTGAGTGATCAGGCGCGCGCGGGTCTATTTCCCACGCTGAGTGCGAACGCCGGCGTGCAGCGCGAGCGAAATTCGCGCAACAATCCGCTCCTCGGACCCAGCGAGCCGATCTACTATGACGCCAATACGCTCGGCGGCAGCGTCAGCTATGAGCTCGACCTGTGGGGGCAGATTCGCAACGAGGTCGCCGCGGGCAAGGCCAACGCCGCTGCAGCGGCTGCGGATCTTGAGAATGCTCGCCTTTCGCTGCTCGCGCAGCTGGTCGACGATTACGTTCAGCTGCGCAGTCTCGATCGCAACAGCGCGATCCTCGATCAGACCGTGCAGGCCTATACGCGCGCGGTCAGCCTCACGCAGCAGCGCCACGATGCCGGCATTGCGCCCGGTCTGGACGTCTCGCAGGCACAGACCCAACTGGATACGGCACGCTCTCAGGCGGCGCAGACCCTCGCACAGCGCGCATTGATGGAACACGCCATTGCGGCGTTACTCGGCGTGTCGGCGTCGAGCTTCTCGATCGAGCCCGCGCTGGTCGATATCAAGCTGCCGCAGATTCCGAGCGGTGTGCCGAGTACCTTGCTCGAGCGCCGCCCGGATATCGCGGCCGCGCAGCGGCGCATGATTGCGACCAATGCGAATATTGGGGTCGCGCGTGCGGCCTATTTCCCCACGCTCACGCTCGACGCCCAGGGGGGCTTCTACAGCGGCGCGTTCTCGAACTGGCTCAGCGCGCCAAGCACATTCTGGGCGATTGGACCCAATGCCCTGCTCAGCGTATTTGACGGTGGCCTGCGCCGCGCGCAGGTCGCGCAGGCACGTGCCGAGTTCGACGCCTCAGCCGCGAATTACCGCGGCACCGTCGTGAGCGCCTTTCAGCAGGTCGAAGACAGCCTCGCCGCACTCAATCACTATCACGACGCTGCTGTCGAGGAGCGGGCCGCGGTCGACGCCGCGCAGCGTACGCTGGACTTATCCATGGCGCTCTACGTCAAGGGTGCGACCGACTATCTTACGGTCGTCACCTCACAGACGGCCGTCCTGCAGACGCAACTGGATTTGCTCAATCTCGATACCCTGCAGCTGCGTGCCAGCGTCGACTTGATCCGCGCGCTTGGCGGTGGCTGGGAGTATTCCGCCAAAGCGCACGCCGACCGCGTCGCTGCGAGCGTCGTGCCTTAGGCGTGGAGCGCACGTCGCGCGCGAGGCGCTAAGGTGCTCGCGGCGGGTGCGGGCGCCGCGATAGCCGCGGCGGCCCGCATTGCTTCTCGCATGGATTTTTCGCGCTGCTCTGGGCCGACCTGCAGTCCTTCCGCGATGATGAATTCAGGTGCGCTCACGCCGATGAAGCCGAACACGCCGCGCAGGTAGCTCTCCAAGTGCTCCAGTACGGCGGCCGGGGCGCCCTCACCATAAAATCCGCCGCGCGCAATGGCGATGATCACGCGCTTGTCGCCAACCAGCCCTTCCGGCCCGGCGGCACCATAGCGGAAGGTCTTGCCGGCCACGACAATCCGATCGATCCAGGCCTTTAGCTGGCTGGGAATGGTGAAGTTGTACATCGGCGCACCGATGACGATCACATCGGCGGCCAGAAACTCCTCCAGCACGCTCTGACTGGTGGTGAGCTCGCGCCGCAGCTCCGGAGACTGCGGCGTCGCGCCGCGCGCTGCGGCCAGATGGGCGCCCGACAGATGTGGCAGCGGGTTCGCCGCAAGATCGCGGTACGTGACCTGAAGATCAGGCCTGAGCTCGCGCAGATTCCCGACCACGGCCGCCGACAGCTGCCGACTGGCTGAATTTGCGCCCAGGATGCTGGCGTCGATATGCAGT
>JBEKWD010000137.1:0-9105 GCA_049513435.1 Steroidobacteraceae bacterium
GCAGGGTATGTGGTGCGATTTGAGCATGCGCTGTACGTCCTGCACTGTTTTCAGAAGAAATCGCCAAGTGGGACGCGCACGGCGAAGACGGATGTTGAAATGATTGAGCGGCGCCTAAAGGCAGCACAAGTGGATTACGAGGCGAGGTATGGCCAAGCAAGCCAAAAGCGTCGATAAAGTCGTGGCGAGTTCCGGGAATGTCTTTGCCGATCTCGGCCTTCCAGATGCCGCGGAGCTTGATACGAAGGTACGACTCGCCGTTGCGGTCAATCGCCTGCTGGAATCACGCCGGCTAACGCAAGCGGCCGCAGCCACCGCGCTATCCATCAATCAGCCTAAAATTTCCGCACTCAAACACTACAAGCTTGAGGGGTTTTCGGTCGAACGGCTGATGACTTTTCTAACAGCCCTCGGCAGCGATATCGAAATCCGGGTTCATTTGCCGAAGCGATCTTCCTCGCCAGGGAGAATCTTGGTCAACGCCGCCTGAGGGGCTTCTCCAAATGCCGCGTTGTATTGAGCCTCGTGCCAGGATCGTGCCGAAGCTAGATTGGGTGTGCCGTAACTGTGCCGTGAATAGCCGGGGTAGGGGGATGGCGAGCGTTGCAAGTGGCTGATTTTAAAGATCTCCGGTACCCCGGCATATGCCTCATAACCCGAAGGTCGCAGGTTCAAATCCTGCCCCCGCTACCACGTCTATCTTACTGATTTTACTTAAGAAATTTACTCGCCATCAAACGCCGCCGTGGCTTTCGCATCGCCGGCGCTCAGTCGAAGCTGTCTTGCAACGACGCCGCGATAGGCGTCCGCAAATTCGTCGTGGGTGATTCGCCGAGTTTCAATAGGGAGGGGCTGTCTCATGGACGTCCTTTCCTTCTCCTTTTCCGTGAGCCGCACCGTGAACACGGAAGGCGGCAATTTTTCGGTCTCGTACTGCTCGCGTACATCGGTCTCGCGCTCATCGAAGTTCACGAGCTGCGTTGCGTCGTCGCCGCCCATCAAGCACTCGGCGTTGATCGTGATCGTGCACTGGCGCTGGTCGCAGAGCGGGCATCGGTCTGAGCCCCGAGCGACGCCGCGAGGCGGTCCAAGCGGTATAATCGAAAGCGCTACCGACGGATGCGCAAGCGCGGGGATCGAGCATGCGGAGATTGTGCGACCTTCAGGCGAAAATCTGAGGAATTACAAAATGCAAGGCTCATTCTATAGGTTTTACGTTCGCGAGAATCAGCGCATTCACGAGCAGTCGGCGTGGGAATGGCTCTTAGAGCATGCGAGCACACTTGGTTTTCGGGGCGGGTCTGCGTTTCGTGCGATAGGCGGGTTTGGACGGCATCCGCACCTGGATGAAGCCCTCTCCTTTGAGTACACCGGGGCGCCAACCGTGGTGGTCGAGTTCATTGTGACGGACGAGGAGGCACAGAGGCTGCTAGGGCTACTTGACCGGGAAAAGTTGCAGTTTTTCTATATGCGAGTCCCCGCACAACTTGGCGTCAGTAACCCCAGCGCCGCCGAATCGGCTACCGCCATGTCCAGCGTCTGAAGCGCAGGGCGTCGAACCAATAGCAACAAATCCTCGGAGGAAAGCCATGGACGCCAAGCGTCGATCGCTACTGACATCGGTCACTCTTGGGTTGGCAGCGGGAGCGAGCATAGAGGCGCACGCAGCGAGTGCTCCCGCGCATAACGGGGCTGCGGCTCAAAAAAATCCGTCCGACCGGCGCATGCAGCAGGAAATCGCTGCGCGTCAAATCATCAACTGCATGAATCGCTATACAACGTACGCATCGATGGGGCGTGTCTCAAGCATGATCAATGAGTTCGCAACCACGATGAAGGATGTACAAGCGGATGTTAGTTTCGGTTTTTACTATGGCGCGGACGGCATCTCGCGTTTTGCCAATGTCAACGGCTTGCTGATGGGCAACGCTGATCACGGAATGTACCTGAACGGTGCCACTAATCTGTTTGCGAACACTACAGATGTCGTCGAGGTCGCGGAGGATCTCAAAACCGGCAAAGGACTGTGGCTGACGGCCCAAGCGGTGACGGTCCGCGATCCGTCGAAGGGTTTTACGCCGCGGTTCGGTTACAGCCGACGCGCCGCCGATTTCGTCGAAGTCGATGGCGCGTGGAGGATCTGGCACTACGCGGTTTATGGTCTGATCGACATGCCGGTCGACAAGACCTGGGTCGATGCGGACGTCGTGACCGAGAATCAGCGCAATGCCTACGATTGGATCCCCGCGAATCTCAAGCCGGATTTGCCGACTGGCTCTGGTATCGGGGCGATCGGTAGCTGGCGTCCGGACCGGCCGATTTTGCATATCGGCGTGCCCGTGCCCTACCGGACGTTCTCGGAGACCTTTTCGTACGCAAGAACCAGCTAGATTCTTGCCACTGTTTCAGGGGACGGTGGCTCTTGCAGGGGTCGGACGCCAGGCTTTTCGGTATTGTGATGTCGGATGCGGGCCGATCCGCCCAACTCGTGGCCCTCTATTATCCTTGCAGGCGTGGCGACTGTAGTCTTAACGTAATCCTCCCGCCGGTTAGGCTCAGAAGTTCGCAGCGTGCCCCGGTCGGTGAGTTCGCGAGGGTTTGCGGGAGGTTCCGAACCGTGGCGCGGAACCGATCCGCCGCGCGTGGCAGGACGAGCACGACCTCCACGATTTGAGGTGCCGATTCGAGTTGCGCTTCCTCGTCCTCGAGGGCCTCTAACTCCGCCTTTACCGTCGAGGTGAAGGTCCCGGCCCTGATCGCCGCGACGACGTTCGCCTTCTCCCGGCGGATCGCTAACCGTTCGGCGTGCCGTTTGCGTTCGCCGTCGTCGGTACCGGCGCGGGCGGTCAATATTCTCGCGACGTCGGCCTGGAACTGCGCTTCCCACTCCGGGCGGTCGAGTTCGTCGCGGATGCCGATATATAACCGCGTCTTCAACGCGGTGCGTAGGAACCTCAATTTGTTGCTGCATGCGTGTTCGCCCGCGCGCGCCCGCAGCGATATGCTCGCAGATCGCGGCGGCGCCTCTTAACAGCTCGCTCCAGTCGAACTTGGCAGGCTAGTTCAAAGCTCTGGCATAGGGCCTGGTAGCCGGGCGTACACCACTTATGTGCGAAAGCGCACTGACCGATCCCTGTAGCGCAGCTATCGTTCCAACGCTATATGGCCCCAAGAGGCGCCACATAGCTTCGCAGATTGTGGAATCGTAGGAGATCATTGTGAACAGACCACGCGAAGCCAATGCGCGTCTCAGCGCCGCACAGTTCGCCGAGCAGGCTCAGAAGCCGGGATCGCGAAACGGCGAGTGGCTCCTGACCACGCCCGCCGTTGCGGCCGCCCCGGCCAAGCTCGACAGAGTTACTTCACGAATCAGCGGGACAGGACACTAGAGGCGTGGCGCGTTTGCACCCAACCGCTCCTTGATCTTGTCGGCAACCCGCAGCGCATTGGCAACGATAGTCAGTGTTGGGTTCACTGCACCGATTGATGGAAAAAAGCTCGCATCGGCAACGTAAAGATTGTCGACTTCGTGGGCCCGGCAATCGAGATCGAGAACGGACGTTGCGGGATCCGTACCGAAGCGCGCGGTTCCCGCTTGATGCGCAGTGCCACTGATAGGAACGTTCTTCCCAAGATAAAGACTGCGCTCCAACAGCAGCGGGTGCGCGCCGGTGCCGCTCAAGATTTGTTCGAGCTTCTTCTTGAGACGATGGTGCGCTTCCATGTTGCATTCATAACAGTCCAGTACCACGCGATCGCCGTCATAACGGATACGATTTTCGGGACGCGGAAGATCTTCGCTCGACAACCAGAAATCCATTGAATGGCGCGCCATCTGCTCGAAGGGCATCTTAGGCACCCATTCCAGCCAGCCCGGCAGTGCCTCGCCCCGTATCTGGGCGCCATGCGAGGTCGCGCACATCTGAATCAGTCCGAGCGGATACCCCCAGTCATCGGAGTCGAAATAGTAATCGCTGACGGCCAGCGTTTTTTGAAACACCGTGTTGTTCGGCTCGCGCATCAACGCCATCAAGATGGATTGATTGTGCCGCATGTAATTGCGTCCCACTTGTCCTGAACCATTGGCAAGGCCGTAAGGATGCTGATCGCTGCGGGAACGCAATAACAGCAGTGCCGATGACAGCGCGCCGCAGGCCACAACGACGATGTCGGCGCAATACCGCTCCAATTGTCCGCCTCTGGTCACATGAACGCCCGTAATGGTTTGACCGGTTTTATCGGTTTCCAATTTGGACACGTAGGCACCGAGGAGAAGCATCAGATTGGGATGCGCTTTGAGCGCCGGATCGACGCATACGATCTGTGCATCCGCCTTCCCGTTCAGCGGGCACGGAAAGCCATCGAACGCGTCACAACGGATGCAAATGCTGGTCGGCGTCGGCTTGCCGTCTTTCTCGTCGAGTAGAATTCCTAAGGGTAAGTGGAACGGATGCAATCCCTGTCCGCTCAGGCTATCGCTGAGTGCTTGAACTGCTGGCTCGTGGGAGACACGTGGGTAGGGAAACGGCCCGCTCGAGGGCGGTTCGGTTGGGTCCTCGCCCCTCTGTGCATGCACATGGAAGAGGCGCTCCGCGTCAGCATAATAGGGCTCGAGCACATCGTACTTCAGTGGCCACGCCGGAGAAATACCATCCTTGTGCCGAATCTCGTCGAAGTCCCGTTCACGCAGTCGGAACAGCGCGGCCCCATATACCTTGGAGTTTCCACCCACATAATAATGCAGGCCCGGGTGGAAACTGCGACCATCGCTGCCGTACCACGTCTCGTTTGCTTGATAGGCGCCGTCAACGAACACGGTTTGCGAATCCCAGTTGGCGGGAGAGCGCGGCAGATAGTCGCCACGTTCAAGCAGCAGTATCCGCTTGCCGGTGGCGGCCAGTTTCTGCGCGAGCGATGCGCCGCCCGGCCCGCTGCCGATTACAATTACATCGTAGTGGCCGTCTGACATGTCTCGCCTCGTATTGTCAGCCGCCCGTCGCGAAGCCTGGATAGAGAGTCATCCCACCATCAATGAAGAGAGTCGCACCAACCACATAGTCGGAGTAATCCGACGCCAGCCACACTGCCGCGCGAGCGATATCCTCCGGCTCGCCAATTCGTCCGTACGGCACCAACGTCATCAATTTCTCATACGCTTCTTTAGTCTGCCATGCGACCGTATTGATCGGCGTGCGGACCGCGCCGGGCGCTATTGCATTGACGCGAATACGATGCGGCGCGACCTCCTGGGCCAAGCTCTCCATCAGCATTTTGATGCCGCCCTTGGACGTCGCGTAATTCGCATGACCGGCCCAGGGGATTTCCTGATGCACCGAGCTCATGCAGATTATTTTCCCGGCAGCGCGGGACACTGCAGGGACCACGCCGCGGCGCAGGAATTCTCGGACGGCTTCTCGCGCGCACAGGAATTGTCCGGTGAGATTGACGCCGAGAACAGTATTCCACTGCTCTAAGGTCATTGCGTGAAACGCCGCGTCGCGTTGTAGGCCGGCGTTATTGACGAGGATGTCGAGAGTCCCGAATTGATGGATCACTTTCTTGAACATGGTCGCAACTTGATCTTCGGATGAAACATCGGCCTGTAGCGCCATTGCATTGACGCCCGCCCTGCGAATCTCATCCACTACAGCGTTCGCGGAATCCTCGCCTACGACGTAATTGACGATGACATCGGCTCCCGCCTGACCCAAGGCTATCGCGACGCCGCGGCCGATACCGGAGTTGGCGCCGGTCACCAACGCCTTTTGCCCGACCAATATCCTTTGCGTAGGCAGACTCGGCGTAGTTGATTCGGACCAGGGGCAGGAGACCGATGTGTTCAAGTATTACTCCCTTACGGGTGTAGCGCGCCACGCTGATTGGTATAAATGGCGAAAAGCGTATGAGATGCGCAGATGAAAAGCCGGGCCCGATTGCGACCACCGAACGTAAGATTCGATACGGTAAAGGGCACGCGGATCAAGCCTAGCTTGGTGCCGTCGGGCGCAATGCAGTGCACGCCATCGGCGGCACTGCTCCAGAGATTCCCGTCCTGATCCACGCGGAAGCCGTCTGCATAGCCGGGCGTTATCGTGTGAAAGATCCGGCCCGAAGACAGCCGCTTGCCGTCGTCCTGAACCTCGAAGACCCGGATATGCTGAATCGGATCGGCCGCGAACTGACGGCCGCTCTCGGCCACGTAGAGCAGGCGCTCGTCGGGCGAGAAGGCGAGCCCATTGGGCCCCTCAAAGTCATCGGCCATCACTTGCAGACGGCCATTCTGCGGCTCCAAACGGTAGAGCGTCGGCGGTAGTTCGGGCGTTTGTTTACCCCCTTCGTAGTCGGTGTTAATGCCGTAGTGCGGGTCGCTGAACCAGATCGTGCCATCCGACCGGCAAATCACGTCGTTGGGCGAGTTCAGACGCTTGCCCTCAAACCTGTCCGCAAGCACGGTGACGCGACCATCCAGTTCCGTACGGATGATGCAACGATGCTGCTGCGAGCAACCGATCAGCCGGCCCTGTTGATCGCGAGTGTGCCCGTTCGCAAAACCCGATGGACTTCGAAAAACCGAGATTCCGCCGTCTGATGTCCAGCGCATGATCCGGTCGTTCGGAATATCGCTGAACAGGCAAATCCTTCACCGAGTGTCACGAGGGGCGCATTCGGCAATACGCAGCTTCGGAAACGCGGGTCGAGGATGTCGAAAGTATCCATCTATTTGAAGTGGCACGGCGAGCGATCGGGCGGAATATGCAACTGAACCGTCATGAGCAGGGCCGGCACCTCGCCGATGGTGCCGGATCGGTGGCCCTGGCGTCCGTCCGTGAGCGCAGAGCCCTGGTCTTCACCAAGGGAAAACTCGCCGGGCCCCTGTTCGATGCGAGTGCCGTCCATGGATTCGATCCACCACCGGCCGGATAGCACCACAATCCATTGCGGCGCCGGGTTCTCATGCCAATCGCCCATCCATCCCACGGGCTGCACGGTGAAGACAACGCTCGCCTCAGAGCGGCGTTGCCGGTTGCTCCATTGAGGAGCCGCATGGCCGACTCCCTTCAGGTCGAAGTCGGTCAGGGCGCAGCGGCTCTGGTGACTGATCCCGGCAACGTCGGTCCACAAATGCCAGTAGGCGATCTGCGGCGCTAGTTCTGCGTTCTGCGTCATTGGATTCTTCCATCCGCTTGGAGGCAATACGCGATTTGACTTTCCGGTGTCGGCGCCGTTCCGTTAATCTGGGGATGAAACAATTCAACGCTCAGGAAACTCGCAACGCGATGACGTTGATTAATGACTACACGCCTCTGCTGCTGCGCATCTGCGTGGTGGTACTGTTCCCGTTCAGTGGCCTGGACAAGATCCTCAACTGGGATTCGGCGATGAAGCAGGCCGGCAATATCCCATTTCCGCGCGGCATGCTGGTGGCCTCCATAGTCGTCGAATTTACTATGCCGATTTGCATTGTTGCGGGATGGCACGACCGACTGGCCGCCTTTTTTCTGGCCGGGTTCTGCGTGATCACTGCGGTGCTGTTTCATCAGTTTTGGCGCTTTCAGGACTTCTGGCGGTTCAAGGAAGGCATGGGTCTGCAGCATTTTTGGGAATTCCTCAAGAATTTCGCCTTGGTCGGCGGCCTCGGCTTCATCATGCTGACTCCCGGGACACTGTCGGTCAGCAAGGTCTTGCAGCATCCGCTCGAGTCCACTCATGTCGTCGGCCCCCGAGCGGGCAGCCCGATTGCGCCGGCGCCTTGATCTACCAGCACCAGTCGATGCCGGTCCGGGTCGCGCACGGCGCGGGGGGATATGTCAGGCGACGGGCTTACCGCGAGTGTTACCCAATCGGTTACCGTGTCGTTGGGACAAGTCATCCCGGCCGAGCGACCGGGTGGTCGATACGCAAGTAATTCCAGGCCCGGGCCGCTGGCCGAGCGCGGACGTAGCCCCGTCACACGAACCTGAGCGCGCGGCAATCCATCCAGGCAGACCTGAGCCGGTCCGCGATTCAGCGATTGCGCGTGCTCCCGGAAGCCGAGGGCCTGGTAGAAGCGCAGGCTGCGACGCGTCGATGCGACTGAAATCGCGCTGTGGTCGACGCCGAGAAACGGCGCGGCGGACGCATTCTCGTGCCAGATCGGGCGTCCTTGGCTGGGCGGAAACCACAGCAGCTCCAGCGGATGGCCGTCCGGATCGCGAAATTTGAATGCCCGCACTGCACCATTCGACGGCGGCAATAATTGCGGACCGCCCTCGCTGATAGGGTCCCACCCGCGACATGCGGATAAGTGTTCATAGGCTGCGTCCATGTCGTTCACCACGATCGCCATGTGCTGGAACCAAAGATCGTCGCTGCGGCTGTCCTGCGGGTACGGCCGGCTTGGCGAAGCGAAGCTCACCAGACTGATTTCCTCATCGCCCAGCCGCAGCACCACTTCCTGCGCGCTGGCGTCCTCCAGCTCGAATGCCGTTAGCATTTCTGCATCGATCGGCCCGCGCGTCACGGTGTGAAACCCGAGTCCGTCACGATAGAAAGATTCTGCACGCGCCATATCGGACACTACGCGGCTCATGCGCACGATGCGTTGTGCCTTGCACGGGCAACTGCGCAGTTCAGTCGACGGCTGCAGGTCTTTTTTGATGACAGTCACCAGGCGAAGTCCGGCTGGTTGCCCATGTACGCCAACGCCGCCAATCGGATCGCGTCGGATTGCGCCGGATAGGTATGAATGATATTTGCCAACTGACGCATGCCGATCCCCGCACTCATGATGACGGACACTTCGTTGATCAGCTCGCTCGCCCGAGAGGCCACTATGGTCGCGCCCATGATGCTGTCGGTGCCGTCTCTGACATAAATTTTTACGAAACCATCGTCTTGTCCATCAGTGATCGCGCGGTCGACATCCTGCATCATCACCGTGTAACTCTTGACCGGAATGGCCCGCCGCCTCGCCTCCCTCACGTGCATGCCGACATGCGCGATTTCGGGATCGCAATAAGTGCACCAGGGAATCGCCAAATGGCTCTGCCGTTCAGTTTTCCCGCCCAGCGCGTTTCGCACAGCCAATCGTGCAGAGGCTTCCGCGACGTTGGTGAATTTGAGCGC
>JBEKWD010000138.1:0-6583 GCA_049513435.1 Steroidobacteraceae bacterium
TCATCACCGACATTGCGCGCCGCGAGCTCACGAGCTATCGGCAGCTGCCGGTGAATTTCTACCAGATCCAGCTCAAGTTCCGCGACGAGATCAGGCCGCGATTTGGCGTGATGCGCGGGCGCGAATTTCTGATGAAGGACGCCTATTCGTTTCATGTCGATGAGCGCTCGCTGGCCGAAGGCTACGCGGCGATGCGCGCGGCGTACGTGCGCATCCTGCAGCGCATGCAACTGAACTTTCGCACCGTGCAGGCCGATACCGGCGCGATCGGCGGCAGCGCTTCGGAGGAATTCCAGGTGCTGGCCGATTCCGGCGAGGACGCCATCGCAGTCTCGGATGGCGATGATTTCGCGGCCAATGTTGAGCTCGCCGCAGCCCTGCCGCCAACCACGCCGCGACCTGCTGCCTCAGCCACGCTCAAACGCGTGCCCACGCCCGGAGCGCGCTCGATTGCGCAGCTCAGCTCGCTATTGGCGATCGCGCCCTCGCAGTGCCTCAAGACGCTGATCGTCGCGGGCAGCGAGGGCCCACCCGTGGCACTGGTACTGCGGGGCGATCATGAGCTCAACGCGCTCAAGGCACAGAAACTGCCCGGGGTCGCCAGTCCGCTGCGCATGGCCAGTGCGGCAGAGGTCAGCGCCGCGTGTGCTTGCGAGCCCGGATTCATCGGCCCGCTGCAGTTACACGGCCTGCCCATCTATGCCGATCATGCGGCATTGGTCATGGCCGATTTCGTCTGCGGCGCCAACGAGAAGGATGTGCACTGGTCCGGCGTGAACTGGGGCCGCGACCTGCCCGAGCCCATCGCGGCGGATCTGCGCAACGTCGTCGCGGGCGACCCGAGCCCCTCAGGCAGCGGCCGGCTCAACATCGTGCGCGGCATCGAAGTCGGGCATATTTTCACCCTCGGACAAAAATACACCGCAGCCATGAAAGCGAGCGTGCTCGATGAGGCGGGCGCGCCGATCACCATGCTGATGGGCTGTTACGGCATAGGGGTGACGCGCATCGTTGCCGCCGCTATCGAGCAGAATCACGATGAGCGCGGGATCATCTGGCCGGACCCGATTGCGCCGTTTCATGTCGTGCTGGTACCACTCAATCTGGAGAAGTCCGCGGGCGTGCGCAGCGTCGCCGACGCGCTGTACGCCGAGCTCAGCGCGGCCGGGATCGAGGTGCTCTACGACGATCGCGATGCACGCCCCGGCATCAAATTCGCCGACGCCGAGCTGCTCGGCATTCCGCACCGCATCGTCATTGGCGAGCGCGGGCTGGCCGCCGGGACGCTCGAATATCGGCATCGCCGCGCCGTCACGAGCGAGGACTTCCCGCAGCAGGATGCTCTTGCCTTTATGCGCTCGCGCTTGCAGCTTGGACATCCCTGACTACAAGCGCCTGCTGCGGCTCGCGATATTGAGCCTCGCGCTTGGCGGCGCGCCTGCGCGCTCCGGCGCGCTGGGGCTGGCACAGCAGGATCCTGAACTGCGCAGCGTCGTGCAGCAGGCGATCGAGCAGGCGCAGTGCTTTACGGACAAATACGATTCGGCGGTCTGGTTTACGTTGATGGAACCGAAGCTGCGCCGCTACGTCAAGGATGACCGCGAGCGTCTCGAGATCCTGCAGAGCGTGTATTGCGAGACCCATCGCGGTGGGACCTCGGTGTTGCCGGCCGGATTGGTGATGGCGGTGCTCGACGTGGAGAGCCGCTTTGATCGCTGGGCGGTCTCGAGTGCGGGGGCTGTAGGGCTCATGCAGGTTATGCCGTTCTGGCCCGAGCAACTCGGCATGCGACGCTATGAGCTCACGCGCACCGAGGCCAATGTACGCATGGGCTGCGCGATCCTGCGCTACTACCTCGATAGCGAGGGGCGTGACGTGCGTCGGGCGCTCGAGCGCTATAACGGCAGCACCGGACACCGCGAGTACCCCGATCGCGTGATCGTGCGCTGGACGACCTATTGGAATGGCGCCGACGATCTCGGACGCGCACCCGTCAAGCGGTCCTGAATTCCTGTAGCAGATCCTCGGGCGCGAGCTCGAGCGCCTCAACGAGCACATCGCTGACCTTGGCCGCGGACGGACCAATCCATAGCCAATCGATGAACTCGCGCACTGCAGCCTCGCTGCCGCGTGCCAACACCTCGACGCGCCCATCCGGCAGATTGCGCGCATAGCCGGTGATACCCGCCTCACGGGCGCGCCGCGCCGCGCTGCCGCGGTAGTAGACGCCCTGCACGCGCCCGGACACGAGGCAACGTCGCGCGATCAGTCGCACCGTGGCACGCTGGGCATCGCTCATGCGCCATGATTTCCCCACCATGCCCGGCCCGTCAATCGCGACGTTCCAGTGGCGCCGCGGTTAGACTCTCGCGATGGCGGAAATCCTCGTGGTCTATTATTCACGCTACGGCAGCACGGCCGAACTCGCGCGGCAGGCCTGTCGCGGCATCGAATCGGTAGCCGATGCGAGCGCGACGCTGCGCACCGTACCGGAGCTTAGCGCGAGCAGCGAGGCAGCGGCGAAGCCGGTCCCCGATCAGGGGCCACCGTATGCGCGGCTTGAGGAGTTGCGACGGGCCGACGGGCTGCTGCTGGGCAGCCCGACTCGATTTGGCAATATGGCCGCCCCACTCAAGTACTTCATCGATTCGACCTCGGCGCTCTGGCTCGACGGGGCGCTCTCCGGTAAGCCCGCCGGGGTCTTCACCGCCAGCCAGACCATGCACGGCGGACAGGAGAGCACGCTGCTGTCGATGATGCTGCCGCTGTTTCATCACGGCATGGTGTTGGTCGGTCTGCCCTACACCGAGCGTGCCCTCAATGTCACGCGCAGCGGCGGCACGCCTTACGGCCCGTCCCATGTCGCCTCGGTGCAGCAGCAGCTCACCGAGGAGGAACGCACGCTGGCGCAGGCACTGGGCCGACGCGTAGCGCAGCTCGCGATCGCCATCAAGCATCAGGCGTCTTCGGCAGCAACACCGAGCGGATGAACGGCACGGTCAGGCGCCGCTGCGTGCGCAGCGCCGCCTCATCGAGGGTGTCGAGCAATTCGTAGAGCGTGCTTAGATCGCGGCGAAAGCGACGCTGCAGGTATAACGCCGTGCGCTCGGGTAAATCCAGACCGCGGGCGCGCGCGCGCAAACGCAAGGCGGCACGCTGTTCACTCTCGTCCAGCGCCCGCAACGGCAATAATGCGGCCGCCGCGAAGCGCGAGGCCAGATCGGCCAACGAGAAGCGCATCAGCGCAGGCGGGCTTGTGGCCGCGGCAACCAGCGCGCCGCCACGCTCCTGCACTTCACGATAAAGCGCGAACACGCCCTGCTCCCAGTCCGCCTCTCCGGCGATGCTGCCCAGATCGTCGAGCGCGAGCACGCGCACATTCTGCCAACCCTCGAGCACCTCGGGGCCAAGCTCGCGCAGTCGCGCGAGCGGCAGGTAGGCGCTCGTGCTGCCGGCGCGCTGAGCCTCGGCGCACACCGCCTGCAGCAGATGGCTCTTGCCTGCGCCCGCCGGCCCATAGAGCCAGCTGACATCGCTGTGCGCTCCCGAGGCAATCGCGCGCAGTCGCGCGTACGCCTCGAGATTCGGGCCGGGCACGAAACTGTCGAAGACCGCCCGTTCACGCAGCCGCATCGCCAGCGGCAGCTGCTGCATCATGAGGCGCGCCGCCGCATCACGCTGCCACTTTAGACGCGCGCGACCTGCAGCGCGCGCCTCGAGAACTCACGCGCATACAGATAGCCGCTGATCAGCACCGTGGCGAGCGTCAGCAGAGCCAGTGCCGAGAGAATGCTGCGCGGTGGGACTGCATAGGCGGCATGCGCCATGACCGCCAGCACATAGAGCAATTGCATCAGCGTATTGACCTTGCTGCTGATCAGCGGCCGGCCGTGGAGCGGGCCGTAGCCGAGCCGGTAGATCAGCGCGCCCAGAGCGATCATCACGTCACGCGCCACAGCGACGATCGTGAGCGCGCGCGGAATGAGGCCATACCAGGTCGCCACCAGAAATACGGCGATCAACAGCAGTTTATCCCCGAGCGGATCAAGCGCCTTACCGAGCTCAGATGTCCAATGGTAGCGCTTGGCCAGGTAGCCATCCAGACCATCGCTGACTGCGGCGATGAACAGCAGCAGCAAGGTGCGCGGATATTCCCCGGCCATGATGGACAGCACGATGGGCCACACCAGCGCGATACGCAGCAGCGAGATCAGGTTCGGCAGGTGGCGCACGCTGATCGCTCACTGACCGGATTGATAGCGATAGTCCAGAGTGTCGGCGACGTTCGCGCTGTCGGCTCGAAGGCCGCCACTGGCCAGCGCGCGCGCGAGCTCCGAGCGACTGCCATGAGCCCGCAGATGCAGCGTGAGCTCATCGGCGACGATCGAGCGAATGTCGATTTCAGTCACACCGGCGGCGCTGCTCACCGCACCGAGCACTGCGGTCAGGTCCGGCAGGAGCGCGACACCGTGAATATGACAGTCAACGTCGGCCAATGGCGCGCTGTCGATTTCAATGGACGCGCGCGCCAGCGCATCGGTGGCCTCATCGATCGCCGCTGCTGCCCCGCCCGTCCAGTGACCCTGCAGGCCGGGGGCGATGAGGGTCCATTGCAGCGACGGTGAATCGGGCGCGGCAGGCTGCGCGAGCAGGGCGGCGTCTGCGCCGGCGCGGTGCGCGGCCGCGAGCGCACCGGCGACATTGGCGCTCTCAGGGCTATCGGTGCCCGCGGAGCTGTCGGCGGAGACCAGCGCGATCGGCAGGGCGCGCAGTCGTGCTGCGCTCGTGAGCTGCGTGCGCAGCTCCTCGGTAGCTGCGCTGCTGAGCGTTGGCAGCACGATCCAGACCAGTGGTCGATCCGCATTCCAGACCTTTCGGCCCGTGGCTGCCACCGCGGCGCGCAGCTTCGTATCGTCAAAGATCACCTGGGTCGCGCCCTGCGTGGTGCTGCGCTCGAGCTGCACGTAGTGCTGCGCATCCTCGAGCAGTGGGGCGAGCGCGGGATCCTCGGCCGCCTCGCGCGTGCCCAGGAGCCGAATCAATACGATATGCATGGCCTGCTGCGCGGCGCGCGGCGCGTCGCTGTCCGCAACGGTGACGGCGAACAGTGCGGGCACCGGTGCGGCGCTCGCGGCAGCCATCCATACCGAGCCAAACAGCGCTGCGAGCAATGGCGTCCTGCGTGGTATGGAGCAGAAAAATTCGCCGGCGCAATGCATGCTTTGGGCCTCCGTCGGCTACTATAACGTGCTCCACAGGCCGCTGCGCTCACGGCGGTGCGATGACTGGCACTCGATCATGAACAAGCCTCACAGCTATACCTATCGGGACGCCGGAGTCGATATCGATGCGGGCGACGCGCTGATCGAGCGCATCAAACCGATGGTCAAGCGCACCATGCGCCCCGAGGTGCTGGCGGGCATCGGCGGCTTCGGCGCCATGGTTGAATTGCCGCTGGGACGCTACCGCCGCCCCGTGCTCGTGTCGGGAACCGACGGGGTGGGCACCAAGCTGAAGCTCGCAATCCAAACCGGTCGCCACGACAGCATCGGCATTGACCTGGTTGCCATGTGTGTAAACGATGTGATCGTGCAGGGCGCGGAGCCATTGTTCTTTCTGGACTACTACGCGACCGGCAGGCTCGACGTCGATATCGCTACCCAGGTGATCGCAGGTATCGTTGAGGGCTGCGCCCAGGCTGGTGCGGCACTGGTCGGCGGGGAGACCGCGGAGATGCCCGGCATGTACGCCGGTGGCGACTACGATCTAGCGGGTTTCTGTGTAGGGGTGGTCGAGAAGGAAGCGATCATCGATGGCACGCGTGTGCAGCCCGGCGATGCGGTCATCGGTCTGGCCTCCTCCGGCCCGCATTCCAATGGCTATTCACTGATTCGCAAATTGATCGACGTCGCCCAAGCCAGCGATGCCACGCAGCTGGCCGGCGAATCGTTGTTCGAGCTACTGCTGAGACCGACACGTATTTATGTCAAATCGCTGCTGGCACTGATGCGCGTCATGCCCGTGCATGCGCTCGCGCACATCACCGGCGGCGGCCTGAGCGAGAACATTCCGCGCTCGCTGCGCGCCGGACTCGAGGTGGTACTCGAGCGGCGTGCCTGGCCCCGGCAGCCGGTGTTCGAATGGCTGGCGCGCACCGGCGCGATTGAGGAGGCGCAGATGCATCGCACGTTCAATTGCGGCATCGGCATGATCGCCATCGTCGAGCCCCAACGTGCCGATGAGGCCGTGCGCGTGCTCGCCGAGCACGGCGAGCACGCGCAACTACTGGGCGAGGTCCGGCGCGGTGATCGCGGCGTGGTCATTGTCAGCGAACATTGATCCATGAGCGCGCAGGCTAAGCTGCAGCTCGCGGTGCTGCTATCCGGACGCGGCACGAACATGCTTGCCATCGCCCGCAGTTGCCGCGAAGGCCTGATCGGCGCGCAGCTGGCCGCCGTCATCAGCGATCGCCCCCATGCGCCAGGCATTGCAGCGGCCCGTGAGCTCGGACTGCGCACGAGCGTGATCGATGCCCAGCACTACCCGGAACGCGCGGCCTTTGAGGATGCGCTGGAGGCAGCCC
>JBEKWD010000139.1:0-6570 GCA_049513435.1 Steroidobacteraceae bacterium
AACGCGCCGCACGATATCTCTGGCTCTTTCGGCGACGCAAAAATGGCGGCGAACAAGAGCTATAAGACAGACGACGTACCCGATGGCGAGTGGCAGTCCTACGGCCGTACCACCTACGGCCAGCGCTATTCGCCGCTTACTCAGATCACTCCGGAAAACGTGGCGAATCTGGAGGTTGCATGGACCTATGAGACCGGTCAGACGCGCAGTAGTAAGGACACCCCGGAGACGACCTACGAAGACACGCCCCTCATCATCGACGACACCATGTATATCTGCACGCCGTTCTCAACCGTAATCGCGCTTGTTCCGGAAACGGGCAAGGAGAAGTGGCGTTTCGATCCCCAACTGAAGCAGCCGCCGCAACGGACCACGCAGCACATGACTTGCCGGGGAGTCGCTTATTTCGATGGTTCGCGCCACCCGCGTCCGGGGAACGCAGCCCCGCAAACCGGGCCCACCCAGTCGTTGAGCACGCAGGATGAAAAGACCCGCCTCTCCGAAAGCGCTGCCGAAGTGACGACCGCCGCCGCCGGTGTTCCGGAAAACACTGTGGCCGGTATCGCGAAGCCGGGCCAACCGAATCCGGAGGTAGACCGCAAGGAGAATGCGATACCGATCGCATCCGTTGCCGACTCTTGCGTCAAACGCCTCTTCGTACCGACCTCCGACGGTCGCCTGATCTCGATCAGCGCCAAAACCGGCGATATCTGCCCGGGATTCGGCGGCGAGGACGGGACGATCAATCTCTGGGCAAACATGCCGAACGTAACGCCGGGCTCCGCCTATTCGACATCACCGCCGCTGGTCACTGATCACTTAGTTGTTGTCGCCGGCGCGGTCAACGACAACTCGTCGATTACGTCGCCCTCAGGTGTTATCCGCGCATACGATGTCTATACGGGCAAGCTCGTGTGGAATTTTGATTCCAAGAAGCCGGACCAGACGCAGCCGATCGCCAACGGCGAAACCTATTCGGCAAACGCCCCCAATTCCTGGAGCGTTTCGAGCTATGACCCTGACCTCGGCCTCATCTATGTCCCGATGGGCAATGAGTCGCCCGACCAATATGGCGCCACGCGGAGCGCTGCTGTCGAAAAGTTCTCATCTGCGGTTGTGGCGCTCGATGCCGAGACCGGCAAGGTGCGTTGGGTTTATCAGACCGTCCATCACGACCTCTGGGACATGGACGTGCCCTCCCAGCCAAGCCTCGTTGACCTGACTGTCGACGGGAAATCCGTGCTTGCCCTGGTTCAGCCGACCAAGCAGGGTGATGTCTACGTCCTGAATCGTGAAACAGGTGAGCCGATCTTTCCGGTCAAGGAAGTCGACGCACCTAAGGGTGCCGTTGAGGGTGATTTCACCGCGCCGACACAGCCTGTCTCTTCGATCACCTTCAAGCCCGAGTCGTTGAAGGAGAGCGATATGTGGGGCGTGACTCCGATTGACGAACTGGTATGCCGGATTTCCTTCCGCAATCTCGTATATCAGGGCCGTTTCACGCCACCAACCAAAAACGGCTCAATTGTTTATCCCGGTAATTTCGGGACGTTCAATTGGGGGGCAGTGGCTGTCGATCCGCAGCGGCAGCTCATGTTTGCGATGCCGGTTTATCTCGCCTTCACCTCGCAACTCGTGCCGCGGCCGAATGAAACCGCCCGTGTCGTGACCAAAGAGGGTGAAGCGGCGTTCAATGAAAACTTTGGCGCGCCGTATGCCGCCAAGATGGGACCGTTCTTTTCGCCGCTCAATCTGGCCTGCCAGCAGCCGCCGTGGGGCTACGTTACCGGCGTTGATTTGACCACAGGCAAGACCGTATATAAGCATGTCAACGGCACTGTACGCGACCTCTCGCCGATCCCGCTGCCGTTCAAGATGGGCGTTCCCGGCATTGGCGGCCCGATTGTGACCAAGGGCGGGGTCGCGTTTCTCTCCGGCACGCTCGACTATTATGTGCGTGGCTACGACTTGGAGACGGGTGCAGAGATCTGGCGCGCACGCTTACCGGCTGGCGGTCAGGCAACTCCGTCCACCTATTTGGGTAGCGACGGACGTCAGTATCTAGTCGTCGTGGCGGGTGGGCACGGCTCGACTGGCACCAGGGCAGGCGATTTCATCATCGCCTATGCGTTGCCCAAGGGGTCTGTGAGCGCCGGCCGATGAAATGGTTAGTCCCGTCGGCCGAATGAGGCCTATTCCGGCAGAGCAAATACGTAGACCATGTTCGCGCCAGAAGGTTGGTCGACGCCCGGAAGGGCGTTCGCCGGGCCGCCGTTGTACCCGCCACCAGCAGTCACAGCAATGTACTGGCGTGCCTTTATGCTAAACGTGACCGGCGCGCCGAAAACCTGCGAGCCTAACCGCGTCTGCCAGATCACCTTGCCCTCGAGTTGATCGAGTGCTCGAAAATACCGATCCATGCCGCCGTTGAAGATCAATCCGCCTGCCGTCGCCAGGATCGGCGAATAGTTGGACGCAGGAGTCTCCCAGCTCCAGACGGTCTTGCCAGTCTCCACATTGATCGCATCAATTCGGCCAATATTGGTCTTATCGTCCGCGACAACTTGCGCGCCGATGGTGTTGTACTGATTGCGCGGCAGGCTCGGAATATTGTCGGTACGCACACGCATGTCGGCGCACAGATTCTGCAGTTCGACATACATGACATTCGTTTCGGGGCTGTAGGCGGAAAAAGGCCAATCGCGGCCACCCGTATAGGGCGGGCAGATGTGATAGGTTTTATTTACATCGAGCATCAGCATGTCGCGATTGACGGTAACGGCGCCTTTCGCGTCAATCTTGTCGACCAGATTTTGCCTCACTGTCGATTTGGACCAGAGGTAATCCCCCTTCAGCGCGTCGAAGCTCCACATGATGCTGGTCTTGCAGGGAACACCAGTCAGCGTTTTGCGGCTAGCGGATTGAGCGCCCTTGCCGACTGAAAACACCCCGTCAGCGCTCGGATCGGGGTGAACCGGCGTGGTGATCGGCATCATCTCGAAGGTGCATTCCTGGTCCCAATTGTCCTCGGGCAGAACCTGGTGCTTCCAGAGAATTCTGCCCGTCCGCGGTTCGATCGCGAAACGCGTGTCTGTGCCTGCCAGCGTGGCGCCGATCTGATTGCGCTGTGACTCGGAAGCAGGGCCCACGCCGCTGGAACCGTAATAGGCGATATTGGCTTCCGGGTCATAGGTGATGGGCCCCCAGACGCCGGTTTCCCAGCGCTCGTTGAAAGGTTTGCCTTTCCAGGTCTCATCGCCGGGCTCACCCGGATGCGGAATCACCTCGTTGCGCCACAACAGCTTGCCGCTCTGGGCGTCATGGGCGTCGACATAGCAGCCGAAAGGTGCTTCCTGGCAAGTTGCCCCGGCCAGCACCACGCCGTTGACGACGATCGGACCGGTTGTGTTGGTGGCGTAATAGTCTCCGCCTCGATTGACTTCCCACAACTCCTTGCCTGTCTTGGCGTCAAGCGCGACCAGGAAGTTGTCGCGTGTCGTCGTGTAGACCTTGTCGTCATATAGAAAGATGCTGCGCTTGCGCTGGCCCCAATTGCTGTTGTGCATAGTTTCAAGGGACGGCAGGCGGCGCCGATACTGCCAGAGTATTTCGCCACTCGCGGCATCGATCGCCTGAACTACATCATTGGGGTTGCCCAGGAACATCACTGCCTTATAAATGATGGGCGTGGCCTCATTGATGCCGGGCTCCATCAGACGCGCCCAGACCAGCTGCAAGCCCTTGACGTTGCTTTTGTTGACTTGACTGAGCTTGCTGTAACCCCAGCCCTGATAATTGCCTCGCATCATGAGCCAATCTGAAGGCTCGGGATTGCGCAGCATCGCGTCGGTCACCGGAACATAACTATCGATCGGATGCATCGTGTTGGTGTTGCCTGAGATTTCCCCCGGCGTCGGCGCCGTCGCGCCAGCGGTCTTGACGTCCTTGAACAGGGCGGCCGCCGCGGCGCTATCAGGCAGTGCTGGCGCTGGCGCCCCAACGCCGACCGATATGCCCGGTATCACAGGATTGACGGCTGGCGGCGCGGCAGGCGGGGTCGGCGCAGGTTGTGCGAACGCGGCGGCTAGCGGCGCGGCGCAGGCGGCAATCGCGAATTTGCAGACCCGTTTCACTTGCTTGCCCCGTCGCTCGTGATCAAAGAGCTCATTTCAAATTGATCGGTTTAATTTGTGATGATGCTGTTCAGACCCGCGGGATCCGCCGGCAAGGGTGTCGAACCCGACGGAAAATTATTCTTGTACAGAATATAGGCCACGACAGCGGCCTCCGATACGGCTCCCAGCGCGCCGCCATTGCCGGGCGGCATGCTCTTGTCGATGAAGGCGTGAAGGGTACCCACCGGCAGGCCGCCCCATTTGCTGATGAACAGCTTGCCCGCCAAGGGCGGGGCATCTTCCACCCCATCCAGCTCGCCGCCATGGCACTGAAGGCAATTGTCGGAATAGAACGCCTTTCCCTGCGCCATCTGCGCATCGGTATAGACGCCCTGCGAGGCCGTGCGCATTGCCGCGGCCGTGGCGGCATTGCCCAGGCTGTCGCCCAGATTCGCGCTTACCTCGGACAGCGGCTTGTCGCCTGAGGGGAAGCCGGATTGCTGCAAAATGAATGCGGTCAGAGCGGCGTATTCCTCCTGCTTCAGAGACCCAGGGGCTGTCAGGGGCATCGTCCGCGAAGTCACATCCAACAGCGATTTGATGGTTAGATGCTGGCTGGCTGCCATTTCATTGAATGCCATACCCTTCAACGCCGGTCCGGCGCCGCCCGCCAATGTATCGCCGTGGCACGCCGCGCATTGGTGCGCATAAATGGTAGCGCCCCGTTGCGCTTGACTAGTCGTGTAAAGCCCCGCCCCCTGCGCCGCGCCCGTAACTGAGCAAAGACAAGCGCTCGTGAACAAAATCAATGCAATTGGGCGCTTCATTGACAGACCTTTAGCGCGCGGATTATGACCTTGCCGTGCAATTGCGCGCCGTACCGCGCAGTTTTAAAACCTAACGACCGCTCCCATAATGCCGCGGTCATGGGTTCGAGTCCCATGCTACCCACGAATCGGTCGGCTCGATACGGAGGTTGCCGATGGCTTTATCGACGCTTGCAGAATGGGAGAACTTCTACGTCATTACCGGCTCGGCCGCCGCCGGTCTCATGGGTCTGACCTTCGTCGTCATCGCGCTAGCCAAGGAATCGCGTCGTACGAACACGACTGGCCTGCGCGGCTATGTCACGCCGACGATCGTGCACTTTGGCACGGTTCTGGCGCTGGCGGCGTTTCTCAGCATACCGGGCCAAAGCTCGATCAGTCTGGGTCTCGGCTTCGGCCTCGCAGGTGCCGGGGGTCTGATCTATGCCGCGGTTATTGTTGCGAGCATGCGCCGTTATGCAAGTCGCTACGCTCCGGTGCGCGAGGATTGGATCTGGCATGCGATCCTGCCGGCGCTCGTCTACGCCGCATTGCTCGTCATCGCATTTCTGACACAGCGCAGGTTGGAACACAGTCTGTACGGTGTGGCCGCGGCATCGCTACTGTTGCTGTTTATCGGCATTCACAATGCGTGGGATGTTGCGGTATCTATCAGCCTGGGCCGGTCGACGGATTCGAGCGAAGGTTAAGCGGCGTCTCGAGCAGCAATAGCAGCAATCATCCTCCGGTGAGCGTGAGCAGCGCCTCTTTGACCTTTGCCACGGCGACCTGGCTCACTGTGTCTAGCTCAAGATGTGGCAGGTTCGGCAGCTCGTTGGAGGGGACAACGGCATCGATGATCGCTGGGCCGTCGATCGCGAAGGCCTGATCGATCGCCGCTTTCAACTCATTGGGTCTTTGGGCGGTAAATCCGTGACCGCCGCAGGCACGGGCCAAAGCCGCAAAGTCTGGATTTGGGAATTCGATGCCTTTTTTAAATGCGGGCAGGCCCACGCTCTCGGCCTCGAGCGTAATGAGTCCAAAAGCCGAGTTGTTGAAGATCACCACCTTGACCGGCAACTTGTGATGCACGGCGGTGAGAAATTCGCACATCAACATGTTGAAGCCGCCGTCGCCGCACATTGCAATGACCTGACGCGAGCGATCCAGCGCCTGCACTCCATTGGCCTGAGCCAACGCCGTTCCCACGGCGGCGTTATTGAAGGAGCCGATGATTCGCTGCGATCCGCTTTGCCGGATCCAGTTGGCTGACCAAAGCGTATTCAGGCCGGTATCGAAGACGAATACTGCGTCGGACTTAGCCAGATCGCCGACCGCTCGGGCGACCGCTTGCGGATGGATGCGATCTGCGCTGCGTGCCAGATCAGCCTGCTTGTCCAACATGGAGTCCCACGTGCGGCGCTCTTGGGTAACTTTGTCCCAGAATCGGGTGTCATTCTTGGGAGCGACCTGCTCGAGCAGGAGCTTAAGGCTCGGGCGAGCCGAGCCGGCGACGCCGAGCACGGTTGGCGCGCGCCGTCCCAGCACCTGCGGCCGTTCGTCGATCTGAATCACGGTGCCCGCGCGAGGTAGGAACTCCGAGTAGGGATAGTCCGTGCCCACCATCAGCAGCAGATCACAGTGCATGA
>JBEKWD010000140.1:0-6511 GCA_049513435.1 Steroidobacteraceae bacterium
TCGAGCACATGCCCTATACGAGCATGCTGACACTGACTTATGTGTTGTACGCAGACGGCGGCGCGCGCGCCGAGCGCCTGCCCGATTTGCGGCTGCGAGCCTATAACGATGCGCGTCTGCTCGAGGCCGAGAGCTTTCAGGGAGCGCGGCGTGGGCAGCGCGCCGGGCAGGGGGAACGTGAACTGCATCAGCGCTGGACTCGCAACATGATGTTAAATAAATGGCTGGAATACTGCGCGGAGCGCGGCCATCGTTTCATCGTCGAGCAGTCTGTCGGTTAGCGCTTGGCTGCAGGCTCCCCGGCTGTGGTCTGCGTCGATGTGGTCGCGACTCAAACAATTGATCAAACGACTGCTGCTCAAACAACTCGGCTTTCTTCGGCTCGGCGGCGACCCGCGTCAGGATGAGGTTGATCACGACCGCGTGCTGCAGTTGTTTCGCAATCGTGCGGAACTCAAGAAGGCTTACGGCAGCGTGCAGGATGAGGTGCAGCGCCTCAAGGACCGCATCAAGCAGCAGGAAGGCGCGACCGCACGTGTGCAGGAAATGCTGCAGGGACTCGAGTCACGACTGAGCCAGCCCGACAGCGGCTATCCTGCGCTGGTGTTCTACCAATTGCGTGAGCTCTGGAGTCTGGGCCGCACGCTGCTGGTACAGTTCGTGGCGGAGTTGGCCGAGCAGCAGGAAGAGCGCGAGCGCCGGGCATTTCTTGCCCAGTTCAATCGCCGCCAGTTCGATCGCCGCCAGGGCATGGATGTCAATCTGCGAGAGGCCGAGGCCCGCGCCGCTGATGCGCGCGATGCCCTGACCGAAATCGAGCAGCATATGCAGCGGCTGCAGCGCTTCTGGCACTATTTCAAACGCCGCAAATTGCGCCAGCAGCTGCAGGCGGCCAATCTCAAGACGCTGCTGTGCGGGCAGGATGTGGATAGTGCGCGCGCTGCGCGCGAAGCGCTCGACGCGGAGACGCCGCCGGAATTCGCCGGACTATCGGTCGAAGCGCGACGCGCAATCAATCTGGCCGCCGTGGCCTATGCGCAGTGCCTGTGCGACCGGTTGGCGCCAACCGGACTGGTCGAGCCGGCGCGGGTGGCTGCGGGACGGCGCGAGCCGCCGCGCGATGACTACGGTGATCGCATGCGCTGCGAGGCGACCATGGTTGCCATCACGTTGGCACGCGGCCAGCTGCAGCAACGTGCAAACCTGCCGCAGGAGGTCAAGCAGCGATCGGACCGGCTGCACGAGCTGGCGAAGTATCGCAATGGCGGCGATACGGTGCCGGTGGCTGAGAGTCTGGCATCGGCGCAGGGTGGCTCAAAGGCGCTGGCCGACGATATGTGGGAAATCTACCGCGCGCTTCTGCGCTAGGTCCTCAACGCGAGACGATCGAAGCCTGCTGCTGATTAGTGGTCTTAGCGGCGACGCCGTCGGCCATGATATCCACCGCCTGCGCCAGGATCACATCCGGCTCCTCGCTCAGGTTGATGTCCTCCACCGATTTCACGGGCTGTAGTCCATCGGCGCTGCGGCGCGCATTCTCTTGCGTGAGGCGCGCCTGATCCTGTTCTTTGCGCTCCTGCTGGCGCTTCTTAAGATTGAGCGAAAGAGTTTTCTCCTGCCGTGCGGTATTGAGGTTCGCAAGGCTCGCGAGCAGCCACTGATAGTCGGCATTGTGCGTGGCGCGATCATTTTCCTCGGTCGACAGCGTCTGCACCAGCGAGCCTTCCGGCGGCAGCGCGCGAAACGGCGCCGGGGCGATGCGATCCCACGGCAGCGCGTGATCGAGCGCGCTCTCACCGACCTCCTCGGTGCTGATTGGCGATGGCAGCTCCAGCTCTGGCGTGACGCCGCGCAATTGCGTGCTCTCGCCGGTCACCCGATAGAACTTGCCGATGGTAACGGTCAACTGTCCTTCGGTCGGCTTCGATGACCAGCGATCCAGCGGAATTACGCTCTGTACGGTGCCTTTGCCGAAGCTCGTCTGACCGATGATCAGGCCGCGATGATAGTCCTGGATCACACCGGCAAAGATCTCCGACGCCGAGGCGCTGGTGCGATCGATCAGTACTGCGAGCGGACCGGCATAGGCCTGGCCCGGGTCGGGCTCATCGAGTATCTCGAGCTGGCCGGTCGTGTCCTTGAGCTGCACAGCCGGTCCGTGACTGACGAACAGATGCGTTAAGCCGATGGCCTCGGGCAGGTAGCCGCCACCATCGCCGCGCAGATCAAGTACCAGGCCATCGACGCCACCGTCGGCGGCCAATTGCTGCAACAGCCGGCGCACATCGTGGGTCGTGCTGCGGTTCTCAGCCCCAGCACCGCCTTCCATGTCGTTGTAAAAGCTCGGCACCGTAATAATGCCGATCTTGTAGTTATGCCCCTCGCGCGGCAGGGCGCGCACTTCTTTCTTCGCC
Organism: Steroidobacteraceae bacterium; assembly: GCA_049513435.1. Classification (GTDB taxonomy): domain Bacteria; phylum Pseudomonadota; class Gammaproteobacteria; order Steroidobacterales; family Steroidobacteraceae; genus FEN-1191. Next base: position 2,415 of record JBEKWD010000140.1, read on the forward strand.
GCCTGCGCCTCGAGCGTGACCTTGTTGCGCGTCAGGCGCAGCATCCGTTCGGCCGTACCCGGGGTCGCTCCCCCGGGCAGAATCTGCAGGCGCACGATCGTGCCGACCTTACCGCGAATGAGCTGCACGACATCATCCAGACGCCATCCGATCACGTCGGTCATAGTCCCGTCGTTGCCCTGGGCGACCGCGGTGATGCGGTCGTTGGGCTTGAGGGTGCCGTCGACCGCTGCCGGCCCGCCGGGCAACACATTGGTCACGGTCACGTAATCGTCGGTCAGCTGCAGCGAAGCACCGATGCCCTCATAGCTCAGGCTCATCTGGATGCGATATTCCTCGGAGCTGCGCGGCGAAAAATAATTCGAATGCGGATCGTAGGCGCTCGCGTAGGCGTTCATCAGCGACTCGAATACGTCCTCGGGAGTGATCTTGTCCAGGCGTGTGAGTACGCGCTGGTAGCGCTTGCGCAAGGTGTCAGCCGTATCGGCCCAGTTCTTGCCGGTCAGCAGCAGCGAGATCGCATCGTTCTTGACCCGCAATCGCCATAGCTCGTCGATCTCAGTCTGACTGCTCGGCCACGCCGCATGCTCGCGATCGAAGTCGAAGCTCTCGTCGCGCGTCCAGTCCGGCTCGGTATCGAGCAGCTTGAGCGCATAATCCATGTGCTCGCGATTGCGCTGCTGGAAGACGTAGAAGATCAGGTATGCCGGGTCGATCTCACCGGTATGAATCATGTCGCCGAACCTGAGCCGCCAGCGGTCGAAGCCGACAATATCGCTGGCCATGAAGTAGCTGTGCTGCGGGTCGAGCGCCGTCAGAAAACGGTCCAGTACCTGCGGCGAGAGTCTCTCGTCGATGGGAATGTGCCGATAGTGATTCTGTTCCAGAATGCTGGCAACGCGCGGCGCGAGCGAGCGCTCCTGCGCGGTCGGGGCCACCGCATCGGCCGGCAGCAGCTCGGTCGCGGCCGGCACGCCGCTCGAGCCCGCGCCGCACAGGACCAGCAGTCCTACGACGCTCAGGGCAACGGATCTGAAGAAGCTTTGGCTGATAGCTGGTTCGTGGGACATGCTGCGAGTGGGCCTTACGGACGCTAGACTGCTGAGCGAAGTCTGACAGCTTTGCGCTCGGTATGGCAGTCGCGTGGTGGCTGATTTGACCGCGCGGTCAGTTCCCGGTTCCCGCTTCGAGGCATTCCATGCGTCCTATGGCCGTGCTGCTCGGTATCATAATGGGTTCGGCCGTGGCCCTGACCGTCTCGCTGACGATGAGCGCGGTCGTATTCCTGCTGCTGCCGGAGTATTGGGCGCGGCTGGCGAGCGAGCGGCTGCCACTGATCAAGGGGCTGCTGTGGTCCTGGAGCCTGGCCGGGGTGGCCGGGGCGAGTTTCATCGGGGAGCTGCGCGGGCGGCGCTGGCGCTTCGCTACTCAACTCGTGCTGGCCGCGATGCTCGTAGTCCTCGGCTGGATCTATTGGCCCTGAGGCCGCGGCCGCTTCAGGCGCGCCGCGCGCGTCCCCAGACGTCGCGGGCCGAGCGACCGAGCTTGTTGTCGTAGGGGTTGCAGCCGCGCGCGTTCTCATCGTTGGCGACCAACGCGCTGATGAGCTCGGCCTTCAGATTGCGGACTACCTGGTGCTTGCTCTGCGGCGCAGGCGTGGACGCTTGCGGCGCCAGATCTGTCTGTTGTGTGTCTTTCCCCATAACCTCGGTTCCTACCACTGTGCGCCTGCCTCGCGGTTGAGCTGCGAGCGCCGAGCGCGCTATTTCTCGGGGACAAAGCATCGCACGAGCAGACGGGCGCGTGTACGGGCACGACAGGAACTGTGAGCCGATGCACTTTATGCATCCGGTGCGGCCCGGTTATGTAGCAGCTCGCGCGCAGCGCGCAACAGCCACAGCAGCGCATAGGGCCCGAGCAGGATGAACCAGCTTACTTGCGAGCCGGTGCCGAGGCCGCGCAGGAAATCGCGCCAGAGCGCGAACAGATTGCCGTGCGCATAGGGCCCCAGGATGAGCCGGCCGCAGGCGAATATCAGGCAGGGCATAACCAGCACACCCACGATGAGGCAAATGGCGGCGGCCAGCAGCTCGCGGCGCAGGCCGCGGGCGCTGAGATAGTAGTCGGCGAGTCGCTGCAGTTGATGGCTCACGTCAGACACCTGGGAATACGCCTTTAGGCATAATAGCCGCCGCATGAAGAAAATCAGAGCGGCCGTGGTCGGCGTTGGCTATCTGGGTCGCTTCCATGCTCAGAAATATGCGGCGCTGCCCGAGTGCGAGCTCACCGCCGTGGTTGACATCGACACTGAAGTGGCCGCCCGTGTCGCGGCCGAGCTCGGCACGCGGGCACTGAGCGATTATCGCGAGCTGTGCGGCCAGGTCGACGCGGTCAGCGTGGTGACGCCAACCGACAGCCATGCCGAGATCGCCACCGCGCTGCTGCGCACGGGCGCGCATGTGCTGGTCGAGAAGCCCATTGCGCAGAGCGTGCAGCAGGCGCAGCAATTGATCGACGCAGCGCGCGAGAACGGCCTGGTGCTGCAGGTGGGACATCTGGAACGCTTCAACCCGGCGATTCTGGCGGCCGAGCCTTTGCTGGCGCGCGCGCGCTTCATCGAATGTCATCGACTCGCGCCCTTCAAGGAGCGTGGCACCGAGGTCAACGTCGTACTGGATCTGATGATTCATGACATCGATCTGGTGCAGATGATCATCGGCAGTCCCGTGGCGACGCTCGATGCGGTCGGCACTCCGGTCTTCTCCGGTGAGATTGATATCGCCAACGTGCGCCTGAACTTCGAAAACGGCTGCGTCGCCAACGTCACCGCGAGCCGCGTGAGCCTCAAGACCGAGCGCAAGCTGCGCGTGTTCCACGACGGCGGATATCTATCGATCGATCTGCAGCAGAAGATCCTGACGGTGATCCGCAAGCGCGCCTTGCCAGCCACAGCCGGTGAGCTGCCCGTGCAGATCGAGGAACAATCGTTCGCACAGGGCGATGCTCTGCTCGCCGAGATCGAAGCTTTTCTGGCGGCGGTGCGCGGCGAGCGCGCGGTGCTGGTCAGCGGCGAGGACGGGCAGCGGGCATTGCGGACCGCGATTGCGATCACCGAGCGCATGCGCGTGCCCGCGCCCGAGACGCTGCATGCCTGAGCAAGGCGCGCAGCGCCGCGTCACGGTAGCTGCAACGCAGTTCGCCTGCAGCTGGGATCTGTCCGCCAACCTGGAGCGGGCCGAGCGCCTGGTGCGCGCGGCGCATGCACAAGGGGCCCAGATCATCCTGCTGCAGGAGCTCTTCGCCACGCCTTATTTCTGTATCGAGCAGGACGCGCGTTACCTGCAGCTGGCCCAGAGGGCGGCCGACAGTGCGCTGTTGCGGCGCTTTGGCGCGCTGGCCGCCGAGCTCGCTGTGGTACTGCCGGTCAGTTTCTTCGAGCGAGACGGTAATGCGTATTTTAATTCGCTGGCGATGTTCGACGCCGACGGCAAGCGGCTCGGTATCTACCGCAAATCGCACATTCCCAACGGTCCGGGCTATCAGGAGAAGTTCTATTTCTCTCCGGGCGATACGGGCTTTCGTGTCTGGCACACGCGCCATGGCTGCATCGGCGCGGGCGTTTGCTGGGATCAGTGGTTTCCTGAGAGCGCGCGCATCATGAGCCTGCTCGGCGCCGAGTTGCTGCTGTATCCGACCGCGATCGGCAGTGAGCCGCCGCCGGCCGCGCCGATCGATTCGCGGCTGCACTGGCAGCGTACACAGCAGGGACACGCAGCCGCGAACCTGGTGCCGCTGGTGGCGAGCAATCGCATCGGCACCGAGCATTCGCTGCAGCAGGCGCAGAACCTGCAGATCCGCTTCTACGGCTCCTCGTTCATTGCCGATGCGGGCGGTGCGCTGGTGGCGCAGGCCGATCAGGACAGCGAGGCGCTGATCACCGCGAGCTTCGATCTGGATGCGCTCAGGGCAGCGCGCGACAACTGGTTCGTGTTTCGCGATCGCCGGCCCGATCTGTACGCGCCGCTGACTACCCTGAGCGGCCGGCCGCCCGGGGCACAATAAGCCGATCGACGATCTATTTGCAGCGCGAACAATAA
>JBEKWD010000141.1:0-6446 GCA_049513435.1 Steroidobacteraceae bacterium
GCAGGTTTCTGGTTTTGGGAGGTCAAATCCATCGAAGAAGCGGTCGAGTGGGTAAAGAAGTGCCCCAATCCCATGCCAACGGATTCCGACATCGACATTCGTCCCCTGTACTCGCCGGAAGCATTTGACCCCGTATGAGTGTCCGCCGGTACCGCGCGATTGGTGTGCAGAACATCGGCATCATCGTGAAGCGCGGCGCCGGGGCTAAATTCCGCTTTGCTCAGTCAGCGACATGAATGGAATCGGAGCGACCATCGGGCGAAAAACCCGACGGTCGCAAATCGCGCCGAACGGCAGCTGTAAACTCTTGATTGAATTGGTAGCGGGGGCGTGATTCGGAATTATAGGAACCTGAATTTCCACGAGATTTTCTTCGGCCAAGATTCCTCGGAGCTGGCGCGCAAACCACTCGGTCGTCGACGAATCAGCTGCGCGCGAGGGAAGCAGAGTTCAAGTCGCCCCTTCGCCTATTCCGTTCCAATAGTACGTTAGGCTAGGGGCTACCCGCCAAGCCGCCTTTTTCACACTCGTCGTCGTAGTCGCCGGATCGGTCCGACCATCATGTTCTAGTGCTGCGTAAACGGCGGCGGCAGCGCTTTGCCCCCTGAGTTTGGCTTCGTGTTCGGCGTCCTCATGTGGACGTGCGTCCCCACGGTCTGCTGAATGAAGACATTTGCCTGCAAGTTTGTGATATCCGTGTTCCGCTCGATGATCTGCGCCAACGTCGTATTTGAAATCATTGCGGCGGTGCCGGCATCGAAATCCTCGTTCAGCCAGAAGAAGCGGTCCCCGTCTCGCAGGACTGCGAACTGCTTGGCGATGATTGCCTGAAATGTTGGGCCCACGCGTGAGCCCGTCGCCTGATTTTCAGCCAGACCACCGATGAAGAGATCAATGTTGTCGATGCTTCCGTAGACGACCTCAAGATTTTGCTGCAACACCCGGTCACGGGTCAGCGCTGAAAATGAGGTGTACGCTGGCAAACCCAATGCAGACCTGGTTTGATTCAGCGTCCCCAGGCCCGCGTCGCGCTCACGCTGAATATCAATGGCAATCAGGTCGATGACATCGACGTCGCCGCCCACCAGTCCGGCCGTCAGCAGATTTCGTAGCGCCGGCACGGCGTAAACGTCTGTCGCCTGCGAGAAGTCTGCCCCCAAGTCCCGAAGTAGCGGATCGATACCGTTTGCCTCGTCTTGAGCTGGAGTATTAAAAAATGCTTGCGCCAGCGGCTCGGTAAATACCACATTGCCGGCGGCATCGATTCCTTCCTGCGTATCGGACACTTGTGAATGACCCACCCGAAACGCCGCCGTGGAGAACTCCTGCGTAACCTGGGAGTTCACCGTCGGGTCATAGCCCGAATAGGTGCTAAGCGCGTGCCCGATCAGCACGGGGAGGTATTCACTGTAGATGATGTTCTGGTATTCCGCCGTCGTAATGGCCTTGGACATGTTGAAGAGCTGGTCGGCCGTCCACGACGGATTCTGCGCGGCGAGCCGACGCACCCAATTGTTATGTTCGCGCATAAACAAGGTCGTGGTCGCGGTGAGCTCAGGGTTTTCCATGACGCGTGCGTCACCGGCGATGAACATATTGCTTACTACCATCAGCGCCTGACCGTTGTCAGAGCTTTTGAGCGTTCCGTCCGCGTTACGCAAGCTTGCCGCCACCGCGGCGCTGGACCCGTAAAGCTGCGAAAGATCAAGAAATCCGGCGACGGTGTTGATGATCGTGTTCGTCGTTGGGTTCCTGAGATCTCGGTTCAGCGCAATCGTTGTTCCATCTGGGAATGCCGGGTCTCCGGCTGGAATGACGATATTGATCGGCCCAGACATGGGCGGCGTCGCCTCAAGTGAAATATCGTGATCGACGAACTGGCCAAACACGTATAGCCAAGCCGATGCGGAAGCATCGTCCGTCTCGCCATTCTGTTCATTTTGGCCCGTGCCCCCCGAAATAACATTGCTGATTGTTCGGGGATTCGGACCGCTTACCAGACCATTACTCGTACCCGCTGCGAAATTAAGTGGAGCGAGATTTAGCTCGGGGTTATTTGGCACCGGGTCAAAAGACGGATTTTGCAGATTGTTTTCGGTCGCGCCGATGGGGCGGAATTCTTCCAGCAGGCTAGGGGAATTTGAATCGATCGGTGCAGCCGCCGCGCAATTGGCGAGCAGCAGGCCGCCGAGCAAGGCTCTCGCCGTGATGGATGAATAGTTCATAGATTCTCCGTATGCGTGTAATGCCCTTTTTCTCAACGAGATTGTTCGCGGATGGTCTGCGGCGTGGAGAGCCTGAGCAACGTGGCTCTGAACAAAGACGTGCGAAATCAGCGACAGGCCCCCGAGGGCAAGCGTCAGTACAAGAAAGTCAGAACTTGTTCTGGTCGGGAGGAGGTACGGAACCGACCCGTAAGGCGGTATCGCCTAGATGCGGGAAGCTGCCTGGATGCCCGGGGAGCATCATTTCCCAAGTCGGTCGGGTGAAGCCTTAGTCCTTAATATTGTCCCGATTTGTCGCAATGTGACAGTGCTGACACATGCCTGCGCAAGTGTCACGCTGTAACGTATGCAACCAATGTCGGAGTAGCAGTCGTCGCGTGGACTATGCGCTGTTCCAGTTCGACTTCCTCGGCTGTCGGTTCCGTCCCCGAGGCGCCAACTCCCGGGCCGGCACACTGTTTACGGGATTCCTCCCCGCGATCAGTCCGAAGGCGACCAAAGCGATCCGGCAGACCATCCGAGGATGGCGGTTGCTAGGCGTCCTTCGATATGAAATAGAATTGGTAGCGGGGGCAGGATTTGATCTTTATATCAATCAGCCACTGGCGGTGCCCATTGTCCCGGCTAGCCTATCCAAGCTCAATTCGCCGCCCTAAAGCTGTCATTCGCAATTTGGTCGCTGGACTCATTATGATTTGAGGTTGTTGTATCCACCTGAGGTACTCCGGTCGGGAGGCGCAATTGCACGGGAAAAATCTCGTCGCGGCTGTCCTGTTGGTGTTCATTGCGACGCGTGGAACGACACAAGAGCATCAGCATGGGAACGGCGAGAAGGTGGGAGAGGTTCACTTCGCCACATCGTGCAACGAGCCGGCGCCGAGCGATTTTAATCGCGCGGTGGCCCTGCTCCATTCTTTCCAGTTCAGCCGTGCCATCGAAGGATTTAACGCGGTTTTGCGGGAAGACCCTACGTGCGCAATCGCGTACTGGGGAATCGCTCTTAGCGATTGGAGCAATCCTTTCGAACCGGGACAAAAAGACAAGGGTCAGTTGCAACTCGGGCGGCAGAGCGTCGAACGGGGCAAAGAGCTGGGCGCACGAACGGACCGCGAACGCGCCTATCTCGCGGCAGTCGGCAAGCTGTATGGCGACTTTGAAAGCACGCCGCAGCAAGTGCGCTTGCTCGCATATCGCGATGCTATGGGAAATGTCGCGGCAAAATATCCGGAAGACCATGAAGCGCAGATCTTCTACGCATTGGCGCTCGCGGTCGCGGAGGATCCCCGCGACAAGACCTACGCAGACCGTCTCCAGGCGGGAACAATTCTTGAGAAATTATTCGCGGAGGAGCCGACGCATCCCGGTTTGGCGCACTACATTATCCATGCGTACGACGTGCCGGCACTGGCGGGCCGGGCCCTAGTTGCGGCAGAACGTTACGCGGAAATTGCCCCCGATGCGCCTCACGCGCTGCACATGCCATCGCATACATTTACCCGCCTGGGATATTGGCAGAAGTCGATTAACAGCAACGTGGCGGCCGCTGCGGCCGCGCGGCGCCAGGGTCAGACGGCCGAAGAGTTGCATGCCAGCGACTACGAGACTTACGCCTACTTGCAAACGGGGCAGGATGAGGCGGCAGCCCGGATTGTGAATGCGCTGCCGGAAATGGCCTCACGCTTCGATCCGAAGGCGCTGCTGATCGGCGCCGGCCCACCCTCGGCTGGCTATTTTGCGCTGGCGGCAATGCCGGCGCGATACGCGATGGAGCGCCAAGACTGGCAGCAGGCTGAAAGCCTGGCGCTGTCGGAGACGCCGTTTCCCTACACAGATGCGATGACCTGGTTCGCCCGAGGATTGGGCGCGGCGCGCTTGGGGCACTCTGCGGCGGCAGACGAAGCAGCAACAGCACTGAGGCAGATCCACGAGCGCCTTTCTAACGCCAACGAGCTTTACTGGGCGCAGCAGGTAGAAATTCAGGCAACTGCAGTGTCGGCATGGTCTGCGCGAGCCGCGGGCAAGCACGAGGAAGCTTTGCGGCAGATGGAATTAGCAGCGAATATGGAAGATGGGACAGAGAGAAGTGTGGTGACACCGGGGCCACTGTCCCCAGCGCGGGAACTCCTCGGAGAAATGTTGTTAGAGATGAATAAGCCTACTAAGGCATTGGAGCAATTTGAAGCGACGCTTAAGAAGGAGCCACGGCGCTTCCGGGCACTATACGGAGCGGCGCATGCTGCGCAGCTCAGCGGGAGCAAAGATTTGAGTCAAAAATATTTTGGCGAACTGCTGACGGTTTGTGCGCACTCCGACCAGCCTGGAAGATCCGAGATCAAGGAAGCACGCGAGGCGGTGACCAAGCAGTAGAGCCGAATAGCCTGCTCCGAAGCGGACGCGCGTGGCCGCCAGCCCAGTCGGCGGCACTCAGCACGCACGACTGCGTGGCGCGCCTCGTCAAAACCCGAACAGATAAATAGAATTAACTCTAGATGTTATTCTCAAGATTATGATTATTAACAGAATTATTATTGGTAGCGGGGGCAGGATTTGAACCTGCGACCTTCGGGTTATGAGCCCGACGAGCTGCCAGACTGCTCCACCCCGCACCTGAGGAGGCGCGGGATTCTACACGAGCCAGACCGCGGTATATACAGGCATCTTAAGCCGCATGATCTGCCTTATCCTGTACTCGGCCACGCTAAGGTATCAAACGCCTGCAGATGTCCAGCAACGCGTTCGGCAATAGCCCCAGAGCTGTGACCGCCAGCGCATTGATCAGCAAAATCAAACGCATGCGAGGCCGCGACTCCGCGCTGGCTCGACCATCCGCCGAGTCAAAATACATGTACCAGACCACGCGCAGGTAATAGTAAGCGCCCACGACGGACATCAACATTGCAAAGACCGAAAGCCAGACGTGGCCGCTGGCGATCAATGCCTGGATGAGCCAGAGCTTGGCCCAGAAGCCGATGAAAGGCGGTACGCCGGCGGTTGAGAACATCAGCACCAGCATGAGCGCCGCGAGCAGCGGATCGCGCGTTGACAGGCCTTTGAAATCCGCGATCTGATCGTGCTCGGCGCCCTGGCGGCTCAGCATCAAAATCAGCCCAAACGACCCCAGCGTAACGAGCACATAGGCAATCGTGAAGTTCAGCGCCGCCTGAATGCCGCTGCTCTGGCCGGTTGCAAAGCCGAGCAGAATAAAACCGGTGTTGGCAATTGCAGAGTAAGCAAGCATGCGCTTGAGATTGGTCTGCGCGATGGCCACGACGTTGCCGAACGACAGTGACAGCACCGCGATAGCAATGAGCATCTGCGTCCATATTCCCGTCAGCCCGTTCAGTCCCTGCGCGAGCAGGCGCAGGATCAGTGCAAAGGAGCCTAGACCGGAGACGGTTGCAATGTAGAGCGTCACGCTGGTGGGCGCGCCCTCATACACATCAGGGACCCACATATGAAATGGTACCGCGCCGAATTTGAATGCGATGGCAGCCACGACGAAGGCCACACCGATGATGATGCCGCCACTCGGAGCGTGCTGAACGACCCGGCTGAGCTCATCCAGGTCAAGCGTACCGGTGATCCCATAGAGCATCGACATGCCATAGAGCAGCACACCGGAGCCGATGGCACCGAGCACGAAATACTTGATGGCCGCTTCGGCCGCGATGCCGGAGTCACGGTCGAAAGCTACGAGCGCATAGAGCGACAATGACAACAGCTCGACGCCCAGATACACCGTCAGCAGGCTATGCGCCGAAATGAGCACGAATACGCCGAGCAGACCGGTCAGGCACAGTACGTAATACTCCCCGCCCAGCATCTGACGCTGCTCGAGATAGTTCTGCGAATAAAACACGGCTATGGCCATGGTGACGAACGCCACAAGTTTGAGGAATGTCCCCAGCGCATCGGCTACATACATGCCGTTGAACAGCAGCTCACGCTGCAGCACCATGCCGAAGCGGCTGGTCAGCACCACGCCCACGAGCAGCGCGAACATGGTCAACGTGGCGCTCAGGCCGCGACGCTTATGGCCACCGTAGACATCGATCAACAAAATCAGGCATGCCGACACCGCCACGCAGACATCCGGCACCACGGGCCAGACGGCGCTCGCCGATTGACCCAGCAGATCGGAGCCCTGAGCCAGCGCTGTCATGGCGCAGCCACCGGGATCTTGCTGACCACGACCTGCTGCACCAGATGCTGCACTGAGCT
>JBEKWD010000142.1:0-6433 GCA_049513435.1 Steroidobacteraceae bacterium
TAAACAGGGAGGGATCGATCATGAGAAGAGCTCTTACGCTGACGCTTATTGGCTTAGTGTTCGCAGCTGGCTCAGCCTTCGCAGCGGATCCGGCTATCGGGACATGGACGCTGAATCTTACGAAATCGAAATTCACATCCGGTCCGGCGCCGCAAGCCGCGACGCGCGTTTACGCCGAGTCGGGTGGCGTCTACACGCTTGAACAGAAGATCACGGGCTCTGACGGCAAGGAAGTGTCGTCTAAGGCGCAATACCGCGAAGGCCAGGATGATACAACCACGGCAATAAGCGGTGTCGATAGCGTCCATGCGACGAAAGTCAATGCGGATACGTGGGACTTCTCTCTGAAGTCAGGGGGCAAGGAAGTTGGACACGCGCACCGCACAGTCTCTGCGGACGGCAAGACGCTCACCGTCCATAACACGGGGAAACAGATAACCGGTGCGACGGGAGACGACACCCTGGTCTTTGACAAGAAGTAGCGCCAGGGATCGTCCAAGCACAGTCACAACGCAAAAATATTTTTCGCCCTGGGTTCACCTCCTTATTCGAGTCGATGCGGGGAGGATTATCTTTTACAGCAGTCGATCACCGCTGCGGTGCTGATCCCAGCGAGGATGGTGCGCGCTCGCCTGCGGGGCGGCGACCCGGATCTGACGGACGACGAGCTGCAGGGCACCATTGAAAAAGTAGAGGCCAAGCGGCAGGCGCTGGCGGCCTGCCTGCCTGGGGCGAAGCACGCCGCGCGGGTGTCTGACGCTATTGCCCAAGGCCGGCGTCCGGCCAGTTCGTATGAGATCGCCGCTCTTGACCCATACTTGACGATCGCGAGCGGCAGCTTTGTCGACGGCTATTAAAGCCGTTGGCAAAGGCGTGTATATAGCGGCCGCTCGGCAGGTTCAAGCAAGAGGAAGCCGATGGCGACATCACTATACGACCTCAGCGTGCCGACCTTCTTGCAGACCGTGAAAGCCGTCGGGGGCTTTCTCGACCGCGCGGCCAGGCACTGCGCCGAGACCCGCGCAGACCCGAACGACCTCGTGCATGCCCGGCTCTTCGACGATATGGCACCCTTCCATTTCCAGATCGAAGCAGCGTGGCATCATTCCGTGTGGGGGCTTGAGGCTGTGAAGACTGGCGAGTTCGCCCCGCCCGCACTAGTCGGACCGGTCCCCTTCGCCGGCCTGCGGGCCATGATCGGCAAGGCGGAAGCGGCGCTGGAGGCGTACACCCCCAACGAGGTCAACAGCTGGGCGGGCAAGGAGCTTGACCTTCAGATCGGCCCGCGGAGACTAGCCTTCACGTCGGAGACCCTCATCCTTTCGTTTTCGCTGCCCAACTTCTATTTCCACGCCGTCACTGCATACGACATCCTGCGCACGCGCGGTGTGCCGCTCGGCAAGCGCGATTACGAGGGCCAGCTGCGCACTCGGACTGCCTAGAGAAGTACCCGAATCGGTCCCATTGGTGCTACGTTGAACGCGACCGGATCACCGTCCGAGTGCAATAGGCGACAATCAGCCCAAAAAGCAGCATAGCTGCCACGTTCTCGCTGAGCAGCAGCGGTGTGAAGTGCGGTCGGCGATGCCAGGCAGATAGCGGAACAACGGCGTAGTTCATCACGAGAAAGACCACGATACCGCAGGCCACGCCACCGATAATCCAGTGCCGCTTTAACACGCTCAGAAAATTTGCTACCGCAGCGTAAATGGCGGCGATGATTATCGACATGGCCCACTGAAGCAGGAGCCCCATGCCTGCGACGGCCATTCCGGCGCGGAGGGCCGCGACGCCGAGGAGGCCGCCCGCGATACTGCGCAGAATATCCTCAGGACTGAGGGAGTAAATCAAGGCAGCGGCACCGATGTCCACAGTGCCGGCTATGAAACCTGCAACGAGTATCTGGATCACGCTGTTAATGTTACCGGATCCGGATGCGCATCGACACACGCTGTGAGGCCGCCTGCGATCCCGATTGCCGGTGGAACTTCCCGATCGTCTATCGTCCTTTGGTCGTACGGTTGCCCGGTGTACGATAGTTCGGGGCGAGCCACGACTATTGAAGAAGAGCTCATGAATCACGCAGTGCAACGGACATGAAGCGACGCGACCTGTGTAAGTTGACCATGATGGCCAGCGCAGCTGCCGCCTCGCCGACCGTCTTTACGCGGCTCTTTGCTACCGAATCTCCGGTGTTAGGCGGCCGCGACCTACAGGCGGTCACGTTTGCGGGTAGGCAAACGGTGATCCCAGCAGCCGCTGTGAAGGCCTTTGCGGCAGGATTGCGCGGTCGGGTGCTGACCGCAGACGACCCCGATTATGAACAGGCTCGGCGCATATGGAACAAGATGATCGATCGTCGGCCCGCGTTGATTGCGCGTTGCTCCGGCGCGGCGGATGTCGCGCGAGCTGTCGCATTTGCGCGTGAGCGTGAGCTGCTTGTGGCCGTACGCGGCGGGGGCCACAGTTTTCCCGGTTATTCCACCTGCGATGGAGGCTTGGTCATCGACCTTTCTGCGATGCGCGGCGTGAGAGTGGACCCGCAGGCGAAGATTGCCCGTGTGGCCGGCGGAGCATGGAATGGCGATCTGGATTGGGAGGCACAGCAGTACGGGCTCGCAACCCCAATGGGCCGAGTCTCTCACACCGGAGTCGCGGGCCTTACGCTGAGTGGCGGCTACGGCAGGCTTTCGAGACTCTACGCGCTGGCATGCGACAATATCCTGTCCGTCGATCTCATCACGGCAGACGCGCAGCTATTGCACGCGAGCGCCCAGGAAAACCCCGATTTGTTCTGGGCACTACATGGCGGTGGCGGCAATTTCGGCGTAGTCAGCTCGTTCGAGTTCCAACTACACCCGGTAGCGCCTTCAGTGATGTCAGGCAACCTGACATACGCACCCGCCCAGGCGCGCAACGTTCTTGAGTATTACGGCGAGTTCGCGGCACGCGCGCCCCGCGAACTAGAGCTCGGCCTGTCTATTGCCACCGACGAAGCAGGAGCGCGCTACCCGGTGCTCGGCGTCTTCTTTGTTGGAGATCCAGGCGCCTGCGATAAGGTGCTCGAGCCTTTGCGAACGGCAATCAAACCGCGCCGGGACACAGTCCGGATATGGGACTACATGACACTGCAACAGCGCTACGATGGGCCCACACTTTCGGACGAAAACAACTATGTAAAAGGCGGCTTTGTCGCTGAGTTTTCTCCGGCGCTCGCAGACACGCTCATGAGCGACCTGGGGATAGCTGCACTCGGGGATGTCGGACTGATGCATTGCGGCGGAGCCATCGCCGATGTGGCGCCGACAGCTACAGCAGTTGCCCACCGAAGCGAGCTGTTTCAGATGGGAATAGAAGTCGGCTGGAAAGACTCGGCAGACAACGAGCGCAATCGCGCCAAGATCCACGCTGCATGGGACAGGCTCAGTCGCTTCACGAGCGGGTTTTACGTCAATCTAAACGTGGCGGACCAGAAAGCCGTAGAAGACAACTTTGGCGTGAACCGTACCCGCTTGGCGCAACTGAAGAAACAATACGACCCTCGCAATCTATTCCGCCTCAACGCGAACATACTGCCGAGCGCCTGATTTAGAGCGGTGGGTCCCACCAATGTCGCTTTCGGACAACCAAATTCACCTGATGAATTTCCGTTTCCGGCCCGATTGCTGCCGGTCGCCGAGCTTGAGCGCGTAGGCATGATTCGGAATTCTAGGAATCTGAATTTCCACGAGATTTTCCTCGACCACGACTCCTCAAAGCGGACGCGAAAAGCAGCCGGTCGTCGACGGATCAAGTTCCCACGCGGGAATTAGAGACAAACTTGCAAAGCACCGATATCACGGTCTGCAGACGTCGGAGCCCTACTGGGATCAGACGCTCCAGAAGCACGCCGAAATCCCAGGGCGTTGGCTAGATCTCGATGCCCTGCGACCTGAGATACTCGTCGTAGGTGCCCCGGAAATCGGCGATGCTGCCATCGGTGCGCAGCTCTAGGATCCGAGTGGCCAGTCCACCCACGAACTCGCGGTCGTGCGAGACGAAGACCATGGTGCCGAGATACTTCTCCGTCGCGATCTGCAGAGATTCGATGGTCTCCATGTCCATGTGGTTGGTGGGCTCATCCATCAACAGGACATTGGGTTTGGTGAGCATCAGCTTGCCGTAAATCATGCGGCCTTTTTCGCCGCCCGAGAGCACTTTGACCGACTTCTTCGTCTCATCGCCGGAGAACAGTAGGCGCCCCAAGGTCGCACGCACGAGTTGATCGTCATCCGCCTTGCCCGTGAATCGCGACATCCACGCAAACAGATCCATCTTGGTGGCGAATTCTGCCTGCGGATCCTGCGGCATGTAGCCCGGCTGGGCATTTTCCACCCATTGGATATGGCCAGCCGTTGGCGTGAGCTCGCCGGCTAGACAGCGCATGAGCGTGGTCTTGCCAATGCCATTGGCACCGATGATGGCGATGCGCTCACCGGCCTCGACATTGAACGTGACATTACGCAGTACATCCACGTTCGAGTCCCGGTACCTAAAGCGCAGCTTTTCTACCGAGACGACGGACCGATACAGCTTCTTGCGCTGTTCGAAGCGGATGAATGGATTCTGGCGCGATGACGGTTTGATCTCCTCGAGTTTGATCTTCTCGAGCTCCCTACGGCGCGACGTCGCCTGCCGTGCCTTCGAGGCATTGGCCGAAAAACGGCGCACGAATTCCTGCAGATCCGAGATTCGGTCCTGCGCTTTGGCGTTCGCGGCTTCGACCCGCTGGCGCGCCTGCATCGATGCCAGCATGAAATCGTCGTAGTTGCCGGGATAGATCTTGACCTGCTGGAAATCCAGGTCCGCGATGTGCGTACAGACCTGATTCAGGAAGTGTCGGTCGTGACTGATGATGATCATGGTGGCGTTGTAGCTGTTGAGCACACCTTCAAGCCACCGAATCGAGTGGATGTCGAGATTGTTGGTGGGCTCATCCAGCAGCAGCACGTCGGGTTGAGAAAACAACGCCTGGACCAGCAGCACGCGCAGTTTCAGACCGGGAGCGACTTCGCGCATCGGCCCATTGTGGAGCGCCTCGGGAATGCCGGCGTCGGACAGGAGACTGCCGGCGCGTGCCTCGGCGGTATAACCGCCGTACTCCGCAAATTGACCCTCCAGCTCTGCGGCGCGAATGAAGTCCTTATCGGTGGACTCGGGATCGGCATAGATGCGGTCGCGTTCGCTCATCGCCCGCCACATTTCCGCGTGACCCTGCATCACCACGTCGAGCACGCGCTGGTCCTCGTAGGCGAACTGGTTCTGATTGAGCTTGCCGAGGCGCATGCCCGTCTGCAGCATGACGTCGCCCGCACTCTGCTCGAGTTCGCCGCTGAGTATTTTCATCAGGGTCGACTTGCCACAACCGTTCGCACCGATGAGTCCGTAGCGGTTGCCATTGCCGAATTTGACCGTGACCTGCTCGAAGAGCGGCTTAGCGCCAAACTGAATCGTGACGTTGGAGGTTGAAAGCATTAGGTGTCCAATAAGAGCGAGCTGCGCCGCGCGCTCGCGGAGTGACAAGAAGTTAGTAGGCCTGCGCTAAAGGCCATTCCCAAGCAGAGGCTAAGGTCTTGGACCGTTAGTTCTGCTCAGGCGATGGACGACCGTGGGCGCGCCAGGCCGCCGGGGAGCGCATTCTATCGAAGTGGCTACGTGCTCGAGTGCTCGTCTCACGATCGGTGAGGCATCGCCACAACGGCGCGCCGCCCGAACGCGAACGGATCGAAGCCGCAGTCGGCTCACCAGGCCGAGGGTCGCGTAAGTTCTTGATGGAGCATAGGAAGGGTGACTCAGAAATCCTGAGACAGTCTCAGCGCCGGTGCGATAGCGACCACCCCAGACGGCAATCCTCTAGAACTTAACATAATATACATTATGCGAAGTACTGTGCAGCCGATGCGGCAGCCCTGAAGCCACTTTCGCATCGAGCTCCGCCGTGTCTCTCCTGCAGAGTGCCGCTCCTCCCGCCCGCCGGAGCGCGTCTGGCAGGACGATGCCGGCCTGTACTTTGCCAAGCATGACCCCTGGATACGCTAGATGCTGGACCGCGGGCGACGATCAACCCCAACGGTATTCTGGGACGTCAGTTACACGGTCAACAGAATTGAGCGCATCAATGAAACGCGAGCATCTAACGGATCTGCGCTCCGCGCGCTCTGTGGAGACGCACCGCAACCCGCACGTTGCTTACGGGCAGAGCGTGCTGCCTGCAGGGGTTCGCTCCCGCATGATTGATAATAGTAACGGCTTGGCGATGCACGTGCTGGAGGCTGGATTTTCAAGTGAGGATCGTCCATGCGTTCTTCTCTTGCATGGTTTCCCCGAGCTCGCAGTCAGTTGGCGAAACGTCATGCCGAAGCTTGCCGCGCGTGGCTATCACGTTGTAGCTCCT
>JBEKWD010000143.1:0-6428 GCA_049513435.1 Steroidobacteraceae bacterium
GTAATTTACGATCCAGCGCATCGAGCCCCTGCGGATCGACATCCAGCAGGTCGAGCGCGGCGTGCGCGGCGCTCTCATCAATGCCGCCATGGCCTTTGACCTGCGCGTAGTCGCGCACGCGCCGCAGCAGGCGATTGGCGATACGCGGCGTGCCGCGCGAGCGCTGCGCGATGCGCAGCGCCCCGGCCGCATCGACCTGCACGCCCAGAATGCCGGCCGTGCGATGCACGATGCGCTCGATCTCGGCAATGGTGTAGAACTCCAGGCGCTGCACGATGCCGAAGCGATCGCGCAATGGCGAGGTCAGCAGGCCCGCGCGGGTGGTGGCGCCAACCAGCGTGAATGGTGGCAGATTTAATTTGATCGAGCGCGCAGCCGGCCCTTCACCGATCATGAGGTCGAGCTGGTAGTCCTCCATGGCCGGATACAGGATCTCCTCGACGATGGGACTCAGGCGGTGGATCTCATCGACGAACAGCACATCGCGCGCCTGCAGATTGGTCAGGATCGCCGCGAGGTCACCGGGCCGCTCGAGCACCGGGCCCGAGGTTTGACGCAGATTCACGTGCAATTCCGTGGCGATCACGTGCGCCAGCGTGGTCTTGCCCAAGCCCGGTGGTCCGAATATCAACACATGATCGAGCGCCTCGGCACGCATGCGAGCGGCGTCGATGAAGATGGAAAGCTGCGACTTCACCTGCTCCTGGCCGATGTACTCGGCGAGCGCACGCGGCCGTATGGCTCGATCGATGGCGTCCTCGGGGACGGAGGCCGCAGGGCTGATCAGCCGTTCGCTGCCGTTGGCGCTCATTCGCGGGCCGCGCCCTGCAATGCCCGCCGAATGAGCTCCTCGGTCGAGAGCCCGGCGCCGTCCGTGCCTAAAGTCTTCAGCAGTCGCGTTGCCTCAACCGGCTTGTAGCCGAGCCCGACCAGCGCGCTGTGGGCCTCGGCCTGCGCCCCGGATGGGGTGCGCGCGCCATCCAGGCCGCTCGGGGCGCCCACGGCGGCCCCATCAAACTCCTCCAGCCGATCGCGCATCTCGACGATGAGCCGCTCGGCGATCTTGCGTCCTACGCCGGGAATGCGCGTGAGCACGGCCGTATCCTCGGCGCGCACGGCCTGCGCGAAGCCGCCGGCCGTGACGCCCGAGAGGATGGCCAGCGCTATGCGCGGGCCGACGCCGGAGACCTTCAGCAGAGCGCGAAACAGCGAGCGCTCCTGTGCGGTGGCAAAGCCATAGAGCACATGTGCATCCTCGCGCACGACCAGGTGCGTGAGCAGCTGCGTGCGCTCGCCCACCGCAGGCAGGCTGTAGAACGTCGACATGGGCGCCTCGACCTCGTAGCCCACACCGCCGACCTCGAGCAGCAGATGCGGCGGCGATCTGTAGGCCAGTACACCCGAGAGCGAGCCAATCATCGTGTGATCGCGCGCGCAGGTGCCACGCGCTCGCCCTTGAGGCTCTGCAGGCCGGCGAGCCGCCGGCTCTGCGCATGACACAGCGCCGCGGCCAGCGCGTCGGCGGCATCGGCCGTGAGTTTTGGCTCCAGCCGCAACAGCGTGCGTACCATGTGCGCCACCTGTGGCTTGGCCGCCGCCCCATAGCCGGTCACGGCCAGTTTGATTGCGCGCGGGGCGTACTCGTGCACGCTGGCGCCCAGTGCCGCGGCCGCACACAGCGCGACCCCACGCGCCTGGCCGAGTTTCAGCGCGCTATCGGGATTGCGGTGGACAAACACGCGCTCAATCGCGATCACATCCGGATGATGCTCGCCCACGAGGGCGCTCAACGCCGCATAAATACGCTGCAAACGCACGACCATCGCGCGCCCGGCGACGTTGATATGGCCGCTGATCACGTGGCGCTCGCCGGCCGCATCGCTGTCTATGATCCCGAACCCCGTGCACTGCGAGCCCGGATCGAGTCCGAGAATGCGGCATTGACTTGCCACCAGCGTGATCGCACCGAGCTCGCTGCGCGGCCGAAACGCGCGCCACGCCTTGCTCGTGTATCGCGGCACGGACTTTAAATCCTCAGACGCACTTGCTGTCACCGCTCATACCTTGAATGATAGCCGGAAGCCACCAGCCACACAGCATGGAAACCGCGCCGCAGGCATCGCCGCAGATCACCGCAATGCTCGAGGCCGCGCGCGCGGCGCTGCTCGAGGATGGCGGCGAGCCAGCCGCATTGCACAGCGCGCTCGAGGCGGCCACCGAAGTCGCGGCGCTGACCCAGGACGCCGATCTGGCGCTGGCCACGGCGCTGCACTGGGCGCGCCGCCTCGGCGCACTAGCGCGCGAGCCCGCGGCGAAGCAGCCCTGGCTGAGCCCCGCAGCGCTGAGTCTGGCCGCCGGATTGGAGCGCCTGGGCGAGCTGCACCTGCCCGCAAACTGGTCGGCGGGCCAGAGCCTGAAAGCAGCGCAGGCCGAGGTGCTGCGCAAGATGCTGCTCGCGGTCGCGGCCGATCCTCGCCTCGTGGTTGCGCGGCTGGCCGAGCATCTGGTGCAGCTGCGACATGCGCGCGACGTGGCGGCGAGCGAGCAACTGCGGCTCGCCCTGGAGGCACGCGAGATCCTCGCGCCGCTCGCAAACCGTCTCGGGATCTGGAATCTGAAGTGGGAGCTCGAGGACCTGGCTTTCCGCTATCAGCAGGCTGACGACTACGAGCGCATCGCGCGCTCGCTGGCCGAGCCGCGCGTGGAGCGAGAACGCTACATCGAGGCGGTCTGCGCGCTGCTTGCACGCGAATTGCGCGAATCGGGCATCGCCGCGACGATCTACGGGCGTCCGAAACACATCTACAGCATCTATCGCAAGATGCAGCTCAAGCACGTGGAGTTCGAACAGGTCTTCGATGTGCGAGCCGTGCGCATCCTGGTCGAGTCGCTCGCCGAATGCTACGCCGCGCTTGGCATCGTGCACGGACTGTGGCGCTTCATCCCAGGCGAGTTTGACGACTACATCGCCACGCCCAAGGACAATGACTATCGCTCCATTCACACCGCGGTGATCGGGCCGCAGGACAAATCGCTCGAGATTCAGATTCGATCGCGCGAAATGCACGCCAAGGCCGAGCTCGGCGTGGCCGCGCACTGGCGTTACAAGGAAGGCGGCGCGCGCGATGAGCTATACGAGCGCAAGATCGCGTGGGTGCGAGACGTGCTCGACCCGGTGCAGGCGGCAGGGATGGCTGCGGATCCGATCGAGCGCTTGAAGGGGGAAATATTTGCCGACCGCATCTATGCGCTCACACCGCGCGGTGAGGTCGTGGATCTACCGCGCGGGGCCACGGCGCTGGATTTCGCCTATCACGTACACACCGATCTGGGACACCACTGCCGCGGCGCCAAGCTCAACGGACGCATCGTGCCGCTCAATCAGCCGCTCGCCAACGGCGCGGTCGTGGAGATCATTACCGGCAGGCAGGCTGCGCCGAGCCGGGACTGGTTGTCTCCCGAGCAGGGATTCCTGGTCTCGGCCAGGAGCCGTGCGAAGGTGCGCGCATGGTTCCGGCGGCTCGATAGGCAGGAATCGCACGAGAGCGAGCCCTTGATCGAGCGCGGGGCCGCGCCACCCGAACCTGAACCGGCAGCATTAATTGCGCTGCGTAAGCGCCGCCCTGGCCGCTCAAGTCGCTCGCCGGTACAGATCGAGGGCGTCGGGGACCTGCCGATCACGATCGCGCGCTGCTGCAGCCCCGTGCCACCGGAGCCCATCGCCGGCTACGTGACGCAGGGTCGCGGTGTCACGATTCATCGCGCACAGTGCGCGAGCATGCAGCGCATGCGCGGCCTGAATCCCAAGCGCGTGCTCAATGTCGAGTGGACGCTGGATTCGGATAACCTGCAGCCGGTGCGCATACGCGTTGAAGCCTTCGACCGGCGCGGCCTGCTGCGCGATGTATCGGATGTCATGGCGCTCGAGAAACTCAGCATCGAGGGCGTCAACTCCGATACCGACCCGAGCGATCGGATCGCAACGATCGTCATGCGCACGGCTGTCCGTGACCATGAGCAGCTCGGACGGGTATTGCAACGCCTGAGCGCAGTGCCCAACGTACTGCGCGCGCAACGTCTGCCCTGACGGGAAGCGCCACTGCGGCGATGGCACGGCGTCAGCGCCCTGCGCTATGATGCCGCGCATGATTATTCTCATCACTGGTGCCACTGCTGGGTTCGGGCTCGCGATCGCACGTCGCTTCGGCGGCGAGTCGAATCGGATCATCGCCGTGGGACGGCGCAAGGATCGGCTCGATGCATTGGTCAAGGAGCTCGGCGCAAACGCCGTGCATCCGATCGTGCTCGACGTGCGCGATCGCGCCGGGGTCGCGAGCGCAGTAGCTGCGCTGCCGCCCGAGCTCGCGGCGATCGACCTGCTCGTGAACAATGCCGGGCTTGCCCTGGGGCTCGCGCCCGCATACCAGGCAAGTCTGGATGATTGGGACACGATGGTGGACACCAACATCAAGGGTCTGATGTACATGACGCGCGCCGTGTTGCCGGGTATGGTCGCGCGCGACCGCGGCCATATTGTGAATCTGGGCTCGATCGCCGGTGCCCATGCTTACCCGGGCGGCAACGCCTATGGCGGGACCAAAGCCTTTGTACGTCAGTTCTCGATGAACCTGCGCGCCGACCTGCTGGGCAGCCGTGTGCGCGTGACCAGCGTCGAGCCCGGGATGGTCGGAGGTTCCGAGTTCTCGCTGGTACGCTTCGGCGGTGATAAGGAAAAAGTGGAGAAGCTCTACAAGGGCGCCGATCCGCTGACTCCCGAGGATGTCGCCGAGGCGGTGTACTGGGTGGCTACGCTGCCGGCGCGCGTGAATATCAACATTATCGAAATGATGCCGGTCACCCAAACCTTCGGACCCTTACCGGTACATCGATACAGCACCTGAGCGCGGCTGCGCGACACTCACCGCTAACGCCGGTTGATGATGTCGATCGCGCGCTGATCGGTCGCGAGGGCCGCTTCGTGCAGCGCCTCAGCCAGCGTTGGATGCGCGTGTATGGTTCGCTGCAGATCCTCGGCGCTGGCCTCGAACTCCATGGCAAGGGTCGCCTCGGCGATGAGCTCGCCGGCCATAGGACCAATGATGTGCACGCCCAGGATGGTATCGCTCTCCCGGTCGGCCAGAATCTTGGCGAAGCCGACCGGCGCCTCCATCGCGCGCGCCCGGCCGCTGGCCGCGAATGGAAACACCCCGCTTTTGTAGACCGTACCGGCGGCCTTGAGCTGCTCCTCGGTCTGTCCGACCCAGGCGATTTCCGGTGCCGTGTAGATGACTGACGGAATCACGGCATAGTTAACGTGCGCATAGCGGCCGGCGATGCGGTCCGCGACTGCGATGCCCTCCTCCTTGCCCTTGTGCGCGAGCATCGGCCCGCGCACACAATCTCCTATGGCCCAGACGTTCGGCGCGGCTGTCTGGCATTGCTCATCGACCGCGATGAATCCGCGCTGATCGAGCGTGACGCCGCTATCCGGCGTGAACAGATTAGCGCTGTAAGGGCGCCGGCCCACGGCGACGATGATCTGCTCGGCGCTCAGGGATTGCCCGACGGCGCTTCGGTCGCTGAACTGCACGCTGACCGCGCCGTTGGCAATCGTGGCCGCTTCGACCTTGGCGCCGAGGCGAATATCCAGTCCCTGTTTGCGCAGGTGACGCAGCGCCTCGAGCGCGAGCTGCTGATCGGCCATGGGCAGCAGTTGATCAAGTGCTTCGAGGATGATCACCTCGGACCCGAGGCGACGCCAGACGCTGCCGAGCTCCAGGCCAATCACGCCCGCACCGATCACGATGAGCTTGCCCGGCACTGCGCTTAGCTCGAGCGCGTCCCACGAATCGATGATGAAGCGGTGATCGAAGGGCAGGCCTTTGAGCTCGGTCGGTATCGAGCCGGTGGCCAGCACGACATGGTTGGCCGAGAGCTCGCGCGTCGTACCGTCGGGAGTCGTTACTTCGACCCGTCGCCGCGACAGTAAACGGCCTGTGCCATGCATCGCATCCACGCCGGCCGCCTTGAGCAGCGATGCAACTCCGCCGCTCATCGTTCGCACGACGCGCGCGCGGCGCTGCTGCATGACGCTCAGATCCAGCCCGATGCCGGCGGCCTGGATGCCGTGCACCGCGAACTCAGAGCGCGCGCGGTAATACAACTCGGAGGACTCGAGCAGTGCCTTCGACGGAATGCAGCCGGCATTCAGGCAGGTGCCGCCGAAGGCGCTGCTGCCATCGCGGTTCTTCCAGGCATCGACGCATGCCACGCGCAGGCCGTTCTGCGCCGCGCGGATCGCGGCCGGATAGCCAGCCGGGCCCGCCCCAATCACGATGACATCAAATGCCTCGGCCACGCCGGTCAAACCCCGAGTAGCAGCCGACCCGGATCCTCCAGGCATTCTTTGACCGCGACCAGAAACTGCA
>JBEKWD010000144.1:0-6424 GCA_049513435.1 Steroidobacteraceae bacterium
ACCTTCTCGAGGTCGGGCACCGGCAGCCGCGCGGCCCGTTCTGCCAGAGCACCATAGCTCAACCTGCGTCCCGTGGGCGCGTGCGTCACCACGCTGTCCTCGGCGCTGCAGTCGGCGGCATTGACCTTCCAGCTCCCCGCGGCGGCCTCGATGAGCATCTGTCGGCCGGCGGCTCCGGCCTTGCGCAGCGGCATCCAGTTCGTGGGCGTCGACATGCTGCCGCCAGCGCCTTGGCGACCCATCGGGCCGCCCAAGTAGTCGGCCATCTCGATGACGACGTCCTTCCATGCCACGCCGAGCTCCTCGGCAAAGACCATGGGCAGCGCCGTCTTGATCCCTTGGCCGAGCTCCGGATTGGGCGCGAGAATCGTGACCGTACCGGAGGGCGCAATGCGCGCATAGATCGTGAGCTGATGTCCGGCGTCGCCGGTGCCCAGGCCCTGCGTCGCGCGCGCCCAGACAGGAATGGTCGCCGCCAGCAGCAGTCCGCCACCGATGGCGCTGCTCGCCACCAGAAACGAGCGGCGCGACAGCACACTGCCGCCGGCGCTTTCCGCGAGATTCATGAGGTCCGTGGTCATGGCGCTCAACCCTCCAGCTGACTGGCAACGTACCCGATCGCCGCCCGTATACGTATGTAGGTGGCGCAGCGGCACAGGTTGCCGGACATCGCGTTATCGATGTCGGCCTCCGTGGGCTTGGGATTTCTCTCGAGCAGCGCCGTCGCCGCCATGATCTGTCCCGCTTGGCAGTAGCCGCACTGCGGGACATCGAGCTTGAGCCACGCCTCCTGTACCATCTTGCCGATCGGGGTCGCCCCGATGCCCTCGATGGTCCTGATGTTCAGATTGCCGGCGTATTGAACGGGCAGCTGGCAGGAGCGCGTCGGCTTGCCATCCACGTGCACGGTGCAAGCGCCGCACTGCGCGACCCCGCAACCGAATTTCGTGCCCGTCATGTTCAGCGTATCCCGCAACACCCACAATAACGGAGTGTCGCCTTCGACCTCCACGGTGTGCTCGGTGCCGTTCACTTGAACCTTGTAGCTCATCGTGCTCTCCAGCCGTTGTGGTCTCCGGCGTTCAGATTGGGCTCAGCGCATGCGCAACAGATCGAGTTCTTCGTAGCGCACCGGATCGGTCTTGGCGCGAAGTGCCGCGACTTGCCCGGCTTTCACCGGTGCGGCGTCATTACCCCAGGACGTTCTCACGAAAGTCAGCAGCTCGGCGACGTGCTCGTCGTTCAAAGCGGCTCGGAATGGGATCATCCGATAAGCATCCGGTGTACCGTGAATGACCACCGGTGAGGAACCATTGAGCGCGATGTTGATCAGCGACACGGCATCCGGATCGAGCACCGCCGGGTTGCCGGCGAGCGGAGGAATGTAGGGCGCAGCACCCTTACCGTCTCGCCCGTGGCAGCCGGCGCAATACTGGACATACTCCAGCGAGCCTGGTGCATTGAACTGGGACGCGTTCAAAGCTGTCTCCGTCGCTGCATTATAGCTCCAGTGCGGCTGCGTCTCGGGATGGACCGGCGAAAGCGATTTCAAATAGTGCGCGATCGCGGCGTTGTCCTCATCGCTCAAATACTGGGTGCTGTAGTTGATCGCATCGATCATCGAGCCGAAGGCGGTGCCACCGGCGTTGTGACCGGTCTCGAGATATTCGGTGAGTTCGGCCTCTGACCAGCGACCGAGGCCGGACGCGTCGTCGCTGCGCAGGTTGACCGCCGACCAATTATCGAGCGGTGCCCCCGAGAGATAGGCCCGCTTGGCTTGCGTGAGCGCCTCTTCCTCGAACACCCATCCGCGCGGCGTGTGGCAGGCCCCGCAATGACCCAACCCCTGCACCAGATAGGCGCCGCGGTTCCACTGCGCGTCCTGTCCAGGGATGCTCTTGTAGGGCGCCTCGTCGAGGAACACCGCGTTCCAGATCGCGAGCGGCCAGCGAATGCTGAGCGGCCAGCGGATACCCGCGGGTCGGTTCGCCTGGCGCACCGGCGCCACGGCCCGCATGAAGAAGGCATAGAGGGCGGCCACATCCGTGTCCGTGAGCTTGGCGTATGACGGATAGGGCATCGATGGGTAGAGGTAATGTCCATCGCGGGCGACCCCGAGCCGCAACGCGCGGTCAAAATCCTGCAACGAATATTGCCCGATTCCCGTCGCAGGATCAGGAGTGATGTTGGTGGTGTAGACCGTGCCGAGTGGGGTACCCATGCCGCGTCCGCCGGTAAACGCGGCGCCGTCAGGCACCGTGTGACAAGCGACGCAGTCGGCAGCGTGAGCCAGATACTCGCCGCGACTGATCTCCTGCGAGCTAATCGCGATCGCCGGCACCGCCGCGCTGAGATGGGCCAGCGGTTCGATCACCAGGGTCAGCAGTCCCAGCGCCACGCTGTTGCGAACGACCTTGAGCATTGCTTCGCCTCGCCGCCCCGCATGAAACGCGCCCCATCATAAGTCACGCCAACCGCATCGCAAGGCACGAAAGGCCGGCGCGCATGGGCGGCCTGCGAAATGCCAATAACATTATGATTATTAATGGCTTTTCTAACAGTGAACCGCGCTGGCGCTATATACCTGCCGATACATCGAGGCCGCCGAGCAGAGGGTTCAAGCGTAAAGGCGACTCAGCAGCCAGAACGAGCCGAGGCCGGCCAGACCGGACGGCGACACATCCCTAACCAAGAGCGCCAGCGGTCGCGCTCGGGACTTCAGGGTCCGCGCCGCGCGCTATTACTTCACTCTGATTTTCATGGTCTGCAAGACAACGCCAATCGCTTAACCCGACCAAGAAAAACAGCCAACAGAAGCACTACGCTTTTTTCAAATGACTCGCAGATTGCCGCCATCGATGGGAATTTGCGCGCCCGTAGTGCCCGCAAACACGGGTCCACACAATTCAGCTGCCAGTGCTGCCACCCGCTTACTGGTAATCTCGACCCCAAGCACATTGTTCGTTTTGTACTTCTCAACTGTCATGTGATAAGACGCCGCGCGAGACGCGAGCACTTCCGGCGTCCAGATGCCGGTATCGAATACGGCATTGGGATGGATGGTGTTGATCCGAATGCGATCCTCACCCCACTCGAGTGCAGCCACGCGCGTCAACTGTTGCATCGCCGCCTTGGACGCGGAATAGGCCGCCGCACCGGGACCCGGAGCGGCAACGTTCTTGGAGCCGATCACGACGACGCGACCGCCGCGCGGCGCGAGCTTCAAGAGGGCATGGGATTCGCGCATCAGAAGCAGGTTGGCATCCAGATTGATGCTCATGGTCTTGCGCCACTCATCGCTGGACAGCGACGCGATGGGCGCGCTGGCGGGAAATACGCCCGCGTTCAGGATCAACATGTCCAAACCGCCGAACGCTTTGACCGCTTGGTCGAGCGCTGTCTTCACGGCGGCTTCATCGGTCAGATCGCACCGCAAGCCGAGATAATTCTGTTGCCGATGCAAATCCACGACGCTGGCCGAGATGTCGACGCCGACGAGCGCGGCGCCGGCGCCGAGAAACGCGTCCACGCAGGCCTTGCCGATACCGGAGGCCGCGCCGGTCACGAGCGCTACTTCACCTGCGAATACGGGCGCGGCCCCGCCTTTTCGCAACTTCGCTTGCTCTAAATCCCAATATTCCACTTCGAAAATATCGCGCTCGGGAAGCGCCCGCCAGCCTCCCAGTGCGGCGGCGCGCACTTGGATTTCCATGGTGTGACGATAGATGTCTTCAACGATGGCTGCGTCCTTCGCGGTGCGCCCGATCGTGTAAACGCCGAGCCCGGGATCGAGAATGACTCTGGGCGCGGGATCCAGCATGGTCAAGTCTCCCTCGCCATTGGCCGCGAAGTAGGCACGGTACGCTCGCGCGTAGCTATCCACGTCGCGTCCGATGAGAGGCACGCGCTTGGTACGAATCACGTGATCGGGCGTCGCAGGCCCCTGCTGCGTCAGCTCGGAGAGATCCGCGCGGCCAGTAAACCTTTGCGCCTCGTCATCATCGTGCACCGCGAGAATCATCGGCACACCGGCGATGTCCGAGACCTGCCGGCGCAAGGCAGCGATGTCGTTACGAGCAAACGCCGTCAGGGCCGCCTCCGGCTCGTTGGCCGCCGTGTGCTGCTTGACCACATGGGACACGGGCCCGACGGGCACGCTCCACGCCTGATGGTGCGCCAAGTAGCTCTCGGCGCGCGTCACCAGTTGAATCATGCGCTCATACGCGCTCTTGGCCGTATCACCGAACGTGAACAATCCGTGATTCAACAGCAGCATCCCGATCGTATCGGGGCCGGCATGCCGCGGGAAGAGCTCGGCGCACAGGCGGGCGAGCTTGAAGCCTGGCATGACATAGGGAATGTAAACCAGCTGCTCGCCGAATAGCTCGCGCACGCGCTTCTGGCCATCGGGTGAATTGGTCATCGTCAAGATTGCATCGGCGTGCGTGTGGTCGACGAAGCGCGCGGGAATGATGGCGTGCAGAATCGCCTCAACGGATGGCATGGGTGCATTGAGATCGGTGAGGCTTCTCTTGAGTTCCACCGCCATCTGCGCATCGGTGAGAGCCTCGAGGCCGGCGAGCCGCAACAGCTGCGACATTCGGCAGGGTGAGAAGCCGGCTGCTTCGATGGTCTCCAAATCCCACCCACTGCCCTTCACATATAGAACCTGCTCCGCATCGCCGAAGATGTTGGTAACCTCACTCTTGACCGAGGTATTGCCGCCACCGTGGAGCACAAGGGATCGATCCCGCCCCAATAATCGTGAGCTGTAGACCCGCTGGCCGAGATCGCCGTGATAGTCGGCTGCGTCGCTGTCATTCCATAGGCTCCGCATCAGTTATCGCCCGCCAATGTACGTCGGGACTTTGTGCTCTAACGGTTTGACTAGAAATGTTACCGGCATGTAGTTGAGCTTGTACAAATCCGAATTTCCCTCGTTCATGAAGCCGGGAGCGAAGATATAAGCGGAGATCACCGTTCCGACTGACTATAACTTGCAGCTGACTAATCTCGCCAACGCCGTCACCACTGGCGCGGATCTGGAGGCTTCTTACCAGTTCTAGCTGGATAAGGGCCGCCCCGCAAAGGGCGGCCTTTTTTTGGGTGCGCCACGCATCGCGCGCAGCGCCGTAATCGGCGCTTTCGTACCCGCGCCCCGGTCAGCGCACGCCGCCACCGGCGAGCAGCTGCTCTCCGGTCAACCAGTGAGAGTCGTCTGAGGCCAGGAACACAGCAATGGATGCGATGTCGTTCGGCTGACCGATGCGACCCAACGGGGTTCGTGCGACGGCATCGGCTTCAAAATCCGAGCCGATGAAACCGGCTGTGTGTGTGCCTTCGGTTTCGATCATGCCCGGGTTCAGCGCGTTGACGCGAATCTTGCGCTCGCCAAGTTCACGCGACAGCACGCCGGTGATTGCATCGACTGCACCCTTGGTGCCGCTGTATACCGCGCTTCCGGGAGGCGTGATGCGAGCGACGACGGACCCGATGTTGATGATGCTGGAGCCTTCGCCAAGGTGCTTCACCGCTGCCTGGGTAGTCAGCAGCAGACCGAGCACGTTGACGTTGAATTGCTTGTGGAAGTCCTCCTCAGTGACACTTTCGATGGGCGCAAACGCGTAGACGCCCGAATTATTGACGAGAATATCCAGTCGACCGAATTGCTTGACCGTGGCGTCGACCAGGGCTTGCGCATCGCCTGCCTTGGAAACATCGCCGCGTACGGCGATAGCCTTACCCCCGGCGGCCACGATGTTGGCCACTGTTGTGTCCGCGCCCGCTTTGCTGGTCGCGTAATTGACAGCTACTGATGCGCCTTCGGCGGCCAGGGACTTCGCGATGGCCGCGCCGATGCCCTTGGATGCGCCCGTGACGATGGCAACTTTACCTTTGAGCTTGCTCATGACATTTCCTGCTGGTGAATGGTGGGGTGAAGTGCGTTACTACCGTAGTTCGTAACATACGAACTATGGAACTAATTGTCAAGCGCGAGTATGATTAAGGCGTGAGACCCCTGGTTCATCCGTCGATCGATGACATCACCGTCGAGGGCATTCTGCATGCCTTGTCCGACCCCGTGCGCGTCGCCATCTATGCAAAGCTGGCGGCCTCATCCGGAGCCACCATCTGCGCAAACTTTCTTCAGGTCAGCGATCGCAGCGTCCCCAAATCCACACTGTCACAACATTTCAGGGCGCTCAGGGAAGCAGGATTGGTCCGAAGCGAACGGCACGGCGTGGAGATGCGCAACATCACCCGCTGCCAGGAGATCGAGCGGCGCTTCCCTGGATTGATCGCCGCGATTTTGAACGCACATAGCGTCCAGGCCACAGGCCGAACAGGTGCGGCGAGGCGCAAACCGGCTGCCCAGAAGACGAAAGCCGCTTAAATCCCACCCCGACCACCTCTCAGTGGGTCA
>JBEKWD010000145.1:0-8779 GCA_049513435.1 Steroidobacteraceae bacterium
AAGGAGGGACAAATACCAAGGACCGCGTCATGGCCTACGCCAGCTCCAATCATCTGGCGGCCATCGAGGACTACGTACCGGACGTGCTGAAGGCCAAGCAGCTCGGCTACAAAGGCTACAAGATTCACCCTGGCGCTGGTCAGCACCGCGACGGTCCGCCGATCCCGACCTACATGGGTCACATGGAGATGATCCGAGAGATCCGCAAGGCGGTGGGGGACGAATTCGTCCTGATGCATGACCCGGTACAGCGATACAACCGCTTCGAAGCCCTGACCGTAGGGCGACTGCTCGATGAGCTCGATTATCTGTGGTTCGAGGATCCCATTCGGACAATCGATCAGGAGGGCCTGATCGAGCTCGGTCGGAAGCTGAATTTGCCGCTGCATGTGGGCGAGTTCCTCTACTCGATCGCCGACTATGCCGAGTACATCAAGCGCGA
The DNA here is from genome assembly GCA_049513435.1 of Steroidobacteraceae bacterium. GTDB lineage: Bacteria > Pseudomonadota > Gammaproteobacteria > Steroidobacterales > Steroidobacteraceae > FEN-1191. Next base: position 443 of record JBEKWD010000145.1, read on the forward strand.
TGCATTGGGCGCTGTTCGCCTCATTTCCGACAACGTGGGCGCCATATCCGGTTCGATGCGCGTGGGCTTGCTAGCCGATGCACATGGCCTGGAGTGCGCTCCGCACAATTGGGGTAATGAGTTCGACATGATGGTGGCCTTCCAGCTGGAATTGGCCCTGCCGAACGCCTACTGGTTCGAGATGCCGCACCCCGTGGAGTACACCGACCGTGCTTACCTTAAGAACAAGTTCCGAATCGATGCCGACAGCTACATCCTGGCGCCTACTGACCCAGGACTTGGACTTCCCATCGACCGCGACGCGCTGGACAAGGTCACGAAACAGATCAACCGGTGACCCGCGGTGGCTCCCGCCAAGTCAATCCTGGTGCGGCTAGCGTTACGGCAAATAGAGCACTGGTCTTTATTGCTGCAGCGTGACCTGAAACCCCCTTTGGGTCACGTGAGCGTTAGCCGTGCCAGGACCCTTCGGTCCCACAAGGCCGAGCCTGCCACCATCGGCTACGAAGTTGACTGAGATTTCCGGACAAACAAGGAGCGGCATCATGGATGGCAATAGAGTCGAGAGTGGTTTGGGTAGAAGGACATTCCTTCAGTCCCTGGGGCTCATTGCGCTGGCAGGGGAGCTGCTGCCGACCGAAGCCGCGGCGGCTGCAGACGTGAAGGGTGCGCAACTCATGACGCCGAGCGGCAAGCCGCTGCGCGGCCTTTATCCGATTGTCCAAACACCGTTCACCGAGGACGACAAACTGGATGTGGATGCACTCGCGGCCGAGGTGAGGTTCATCAACCGTGGGCGCGTCAACGGCATGATTTGGCCCGTATTCGCGAGCAGCTGGTCGACGCTCTCCGACGCCGAGCGCATCGAAGGCGCGGAAGCGATGCTGGCTGCTGGTAAGGGCGGCAAGTCGGCGATTGCGATTGCGGTACAGAACACCGCCTGGGATATCGGCACCTCGGTTCGCTATGCCAAGCATGCTGCGGCCCATGGCGCGGATGCGATCGTCGCCATACCGCCGAACAACGGCTGGAACGTCAGTGATCAGGCGATCCTGGACTATTACAAGAGCATCGGCGCGGCGACCGAGCTGCCGCTGATCGTGCAGACCCGCGGCACCCTGAGCGTTGAGCTCATGCTCGAGATGTTCAAGCAGATTCCAACCATCAAGGCGACCAAGGATGAGGTCGGAAATCCGCTGGAGCGCGTCGCGCCCTTGATCCAGGGGAGCGACAATAAGCTTGCGGTCTGGGCGGCGGGCGGTGGGACGGGGAACCAGTTGCTGGAAGAACTGCCTCTGGGTGTCGTGGGATTGTGTCCGACCCCGCAGTACGCCGACGTCCTGCAACAGGTGCAGGAGCTCTGGTGGGCCGGTAAGAAGAGAGAGGCCTTCGTCATCTTTGGTCAGGTACAGGCCTTCGCCACGATTCCCGGCGCGACGGAGTACCTGATGGTCGCGCGGGGAGTATTCAAGGAGACCAACACGTCGCGACAACAGCCCATGGAACCGGAGGCCAGACGGGGCGCAGCCGGTGGAGCGGGTAGTGGCGGCGGTGGTGCTGGTAGCGGCGGTGGCGGTGGGATGGGTGGTGGCGCAATGGGAGGTGGCGGTGCTGGTGCAGGCGGCGGCAGAAACAGCGCACGCCTGACCGAGAATCAAAAGGAGATCATCCGCGACGCGCTCAACACATATCTCAAGCCAGTATTGCGCGCCTGAACGACGTGGAAGCGAAACCTCAAACGGCGTTAACGCTCCTGCGACGATTGTCATGCAGTACTCATATGTGCGCGAACCGTCTGAGCCGCGCCGTCATATGTTGTGATCGCTTTTCATATATTATAAACGCTGCGTCGGAACAAATGGCTGGGGGCCCGCTGACGCATGCTGGTCGCTGACGCAAAACACACCATAGATGCTGAAGTCAGACACGTCGCATTTGGAGGTATAGCAATGAAACTCAAATCGGTTTCCCGATTTGTGAGCGCGCTGATGCTCGCCGGCCCGGCGGCGCGGACCAGCCGACAGCTTCCGTCCCCGCGGCCGACATCTTATTTATGTGACTATGCCCGGCTCGCTCGAGCGCGCGGGCTGGCTAAATGGGGTGGGCATCATAGTGTTAGATGCCAACGACAATTACCGCTTCGTCAAACGCATTCCAACCTGGAGCTATGCCGGCAGCATGAGCCCGGAGCAGGTTTCCGGGGTGGCCGCGAGTCCGGTGACTAACCTGATCTACGTCGCGGCGCGCGGACGCTTGGGTGCGATCGATATGGGCACCGATAAAATGGTCTGGTCGGCGACGCTGGATGGAAAGTGCTGTGAGCGCCCTCAGGTCACACCGGACGGCAAGATAATCGTGGTGGGCAGTGACCTGCAGGACTACTGGTACGAAGTCGATGCTAAAACCGGGAAGCTATTGGGCAAACTCGAGGCACCGGAGAGCTTCGGAGCGCACAATTTGAACCTCAGCGCGGACGGCAAGACCGCCTTCATGTCCCCGAACGGCAAGGTCATGACGATCTCGGACATCAAGTCTCGCAAGATCATCAAGACGATCGCCTTCCCCGATAACATTCGTGTGTTCGTACTGAACAAGGACTCGAGCAAGATCTACACGAACCAAAACAATTTCATGGGTTTTCTGATCGCGGACGTCGCGACGGGCAAGGTCATCAAGACGGTCGAGGTGACGAGCGTGGATTGGAGGTCGAAGTGGAATGCGAACCCGCGTCCACGCATTCCGCACGGCTGTCCTAGCCATGGCATCGCGTTGACGCCGGATGAAAGCGAGATCTGGCTGGCCGATGGTATCTTCAAAAAGATCCACATCTTCTCCAATACGGAGGATCCAAAGGAGATCGATACCATCGACACCCCTGGAGGCACCTTCTGGATAACCTTCGGCCTGGATGGCAAGCTCGCCTATGCGTCCTCGGGCGATGTCATCGACGTTAAGACGCACAAGATCGTCGGTCAGATGCAGGACGAATTTGGCCACACGATGTACAGCGAGAAGCTGCTGGACATCACCTTCGATAATGGTCACGCGCAACGTGTGTCCAACCAGTTTGCCAACAGCTTCGGTGACTATGTCACGGCGGAGCAACTGGGTATGGGCCCGCATGTGACGCCGATGCCGGGCAGCGCGCCAATCACGGTGACACTCATGGAACCCGCAGGGGCCCAAGCGGCGCAAGCGTCCTCTAAGGATTGATCACAATCGGACCCATGCGGATCCGCAGATCTCAATACAGCGGACCTTGAATTCCATGCGCGGGGTCCGATGCCTTAGGCTGCCTCGGGGCTGTGTGCTGCTTGTGGCGCTGTCCCAGTTAGTCGCGGCACGTGCGGCCGATACCGCATTACCTGCCGCGGAACAAGACCCGAGCCTGGCTCAGGAAGGCGTATCGCTCCAAGCCGTCTGTGGCAAATGCCACAGTCTTCAGATCGTCATGGACACGCCGATGAGCTATGACGCTTGGCACGACACCGTGCAGAAGATGATCGACCGGGGCGCGGTCGGCACTGATGAGCAACTCGAAGACATCATGGACTATCTGCATCGCACGATGACCACGATCAATGTCAACGCCGCAGATGTCGATGAGCTGGCGATCGTGCTGGATGTTTCGGATTCGGTCGCGCGGACCATCGTGACACGTCGCGGCAAGCGTAAATTCACTGACCTCGCCGATCTCAAGTCCGTTCAGGGCATCGATGCTTCGGCGCTGGATGCAAGGGCTCGGCTTATCTTTTTCAGATAGTGCGAGCGATGTGCGATGCTCTCTGCTACGTGCGCAGGTATCGCTTCAAATACAGATCCAACTCCTGCTTGATTGCATCAGGACTGGATTCGGCGCTACTGCGACGCGGCGGCGCGGCGCCGGGGGGCGGCGGATTGGTGCGAGCGGTGGTGCCCGGGCGGAATACCCCGCGCGCGATAAGAACGTTGACGTCGCTTTGGGCGAACATCGAACTGGCCGCCTCGATGCGCCCGAACTCGTCGAACGCGTCGCGCACCCGCCCGGCATGGTATGAGTCGTAGGCAGAGGCGTACAGATCTGCAAGGCTCACGTACGGGCAGTGACCCACGAAGCCCCGTTCCATTTCCGTAATCATCGTAGCCACGCCGCGGCCTGAAAAGCATTTGAGCTGATCGTTCGAGCGGGTTCGGATTTCCGTTACGCGCTTCAAAGGATCGCCCGCCTCATCCTTCACATAACGGAAGGTCGGAATGCTATTGAACATCTCCATGACGAGGTCGACGCTGAAGTCCCCTACAGTCTGCACAAACAGTGGCAGGGATGAAGTTTTCCCGACCTGCTGATAGTAGTGCAGCAGTTCGCCCGGATCCGTCATGCCGGGCGGAGGTATGCAGATGATCGCATCAGCTCCGAGCTTCTCGGCTTGCGCGGCGTAGCGGCCGGTTTCGGGCAGGTCCGCGGTCTTGCTCTGCACGCCGATTACGATTGCCGTGGAGCCGCCACTCGCCGCAGAAATCAGCGCCTCTGCGCCTTGCATCCTGTCCTGTTCGGTCAGCGTCATCCATCCGCTGGCCATCTGTGGCCACGCGATCCCCTGAACCCCGCCTCGTCGGCAGAATTTCACTTGCGCAGCCAAGCCGTCGAAATCTATCTGACCCGCTGCAGTGACGGGCGTGAAGCCGATGGGGAAAACCCCAGCAAGGCGTCGGGTTGATGAGGTCGCCGCAGCGCCGATGCGCGGGATCGCCAGTGCGGCGGCCGCCATGGAGAGTCCCTCAAGAAAATGCCGACGATCCATGAGATACCTCCTGCAATCTATGCAAGACCCGCGCGGGCGAGCCTAGGCTCGCCCGCGCAGCGCATCACTATCGTCCTGAATCAGGCGTCGAATTACCAGCGCTTCTCTATGCTAAACCTGAATGTCCGCCCCAGCGGGCTCGCCGAAGCGGAGTTGAAACCAGCGGACGGCGACGTGCCCGTGATGTAGACCAGCGGCGGCGGCGTGTTGAGAATGTTGTAGACGTTGAGCTGAGCCTTCAGCCCCTTGAGCATGCCGTCATTCTGCGGGAAGTCGTACTTCAGCGTGTAGTCAATCGTTATGAATTCCTGGACCCACTGGATCGCGGGGGTTGTCACGCCAGTGGGGCTGGCGACGTAATTATAGAGGGAGTAGAGATAATTATAATGGCCGGTGTAATTCACCGCTGCCTGCTGGCTGATGGGCCCATTCTGCAGACCCAGCGTGTAGCGGAAATGCCAGGGAATGATGTCCTGTGCACCCGCGTCATTCTGGAAGTACTGCGAACCGCTCTTCAGGTTGTCGACGAAGACCGCACCCGGGGCACTCTGCGACTCAAACTTGTACAGGTATTCACCGCTGAAGTCCGTATTCAGGACGCCGAAGGGCAGCGTCCGGACGTAGTTGAAGTCGAAATCCCAACCGTCGATGTCGGTGGTACCAATGTTCTGCCGCTGGGCGCTGCTCACCAGGTACACCGGCAGGCCGAGCGATTCCACTTGTGCCAGGGTGAACGGCGCATAGAAGCGCAGGCCACTTAGTACGGAGTTCAGTTGCGCCGCACTGAGCGCCGAGGCTGGCACGCCCGCCAGCGTGGGGTTGGCGGCGCAGTTGGCGCTACCGTTGAACGTATACAGTTCGATATAGGACGGGTTGCAGAAATTTGTGCTGGCCGCTGTACCGGGAGTCGTCGGAATCTCGACCTCGTTAAAGTAGCGGATCAGGAAGTTCGTGACATTGGCCTTGAAACCGGGCAAGGCACTCGGTGTAAAGTCCACCCCGAACGTTCCCGTCTTGGCCGTCTCCGGCTTCAGGCCCGGCTTACCGCCGGGCATACCGATCGTGTAGATGGCCGGAAAGGCGGCAGCAGGACCCGCATTGCCCGCGGCAACCAGGGCCGCGATGTTGCCGGGGTAGCTTGCCGGAAGGGCGCCATATTGTACCTGGGTGACGCTTACGCGGGTATCGATGGCATATACATCCGCCAGCTGCGGCGCATGGAATGAGGTGCCGTAGGTCCCACGGAAAGATACATCCTGAATCGGCGACCAGGTTAGGCCGAACTTGGGGTTGCCCGTACCACCGAAGTCGCTGTAGTGGTCGTAGCGACCGGCAACCGAGAAGTCCAGCTTCTGGACACCGGGGATCGCGTTACCGGCGCCGACGATTGGCAGCGACATCTCACCGTAGACGGCGTGGACCTGACGGCTGTGGCTCTGGTAGTTACCCGGCGTAAAGCTCGGCACACCACTCACCGGAGCGACGGCGCCCGGGACGCCGATCGGATCCTCGCCGGCGTACTGCTCGTCGCGATCGGCCGCGCCGACGGCGAGCTTCACATCCCCGCCCGGCAGTGTGACCACTGAGCCGTCCGCCTTGATGTTGAAGTCATAGATGCGCTGCACGGCCTTGAACAGCAGCGGCCAGTCCATGATGCCAGCGGCGACGCTAGGTTGGGTCATCGGGCCAAACGGATCCAAAGCCGTGGCGTTTGTGGTGCCGATCTCGGCGTTATACAGCGCGCCCGGATTGACCGACGAGCTGTCCGGGTTCAGTGCCGTGCTGGTGCTGATGCCGAAGTCGAAATCGCTGGTCACCTCCCAGGTCTTCGTCAGGTCATACGCTGCGCCGATATCGAACATGGCGGACTGTGCGCGAAACACATTGTCGATGGCGCCTCCGGCACCGAAGACGTTGGAATTCGCATACACGGTTTCCGGGGCGCCCTGCAGCGCCGTTCCGATCAGGCTCGGGGGCTGGATATAGTACGGATTGCCTGCTTTGATGACGCCTGCACCAAACACCGCATTGTCGGCCGCAAGGTTCGGACCGGGGATTACCAGGCCCTGCGGAATGCCAGTAAACCCAGAATTGTTGATCTGCAGAGTCTGCGGGCTGTAGAGCCCGCTCGACATATCGTCGGTGTACTTAGAATCGAAGGACAGGTGTAGCCTATCCCCGATGTCCTGCCGGACATTGCCGATCGCAGCATAGCGGCGGTCGGGATATATCAGCTGAGTGCCGGATCTCGGGTCGCAGCTCGCCGCCTGGGTTACGTTCAGACCTCCTTCTGGCGCTCCGGTCACCGCGTTGTAGTAGGTCGAACCGACCCTGAGGTTCAGCGCGGGCCCGCAGGTGGTGTTAAACGAGTCCACACCGCCGTACTGCCGCAGATCCTCGTTGTAGTACGAGCGATTATCGTTGTATAGCGCCGAGTTGTTCTCGTAGTGGAAGTCCAGCAGGGCCGAGCCGCCTGACCAGGTCTTGCCGAACAGTTGGCCGAAGCTGGCGGCGTTGTAGGCATTGGCACCCGTGTAGCTGCCAGACGTCGCAATACCGTCGAAATTCTTCTTCAGGATGATGTTGATGACACCAGCTACTGCGTCCGAACCGTAGGTGGCCGAACCGCCGTCCTGCACGACCTCGATGTGATCGATCGCTTCCGGCGGAATCGAGGAAGGATCCGCGGTCGTCAGCAGCGGTGAATCGCCGACCAGGCGATGGCCGTCGATCATGACCAGCACTGCGGTGCCGGGCAGGCCACGCATGCCGGGTATGGTTTGGCCGCCGCTGCGAAATTCCTGGTTGCCGCCGATTGGCGTCGTATTGAAGCTCGTCATCGCCGGCACCGTCGAGAGCAGGTCCGCGGTGTTGGTCGTGCCGGTAGCTTCGATCTGAGCAGTGGAGATCGCCTGCACCGGCGAGCCGATCGGCGCCTCGCCGCGGATCAACGTGCCGGTGACGACTACTTCTTGCAACGCGGCTTCATCGTCTGCCGTGGAGCTGGTCGCAACCTGGCCAAATGCATTAACGGTGATCCCGCATAGCAAAGCCACGCAAAGTATTTTCTTCATGAAACCCCCAAACGTTCTTATCGCCGTTTTGAAATAAACTCAGGACGCCAAAAGCGCGACCAACCTCTCAAAAGCGCGCTCGAGAATCGCGTGGCTCTATCCGCGACCTGACCTAGTCGCACAACTCATCTGCGCCGTGTGCATCGTCCCGCAACCACCCTAACGACGCCAATTTAGTCTTGAGTATATGGTGGGACTTTATACTACATCTCAGAATATTCGCAACACCCATAATTGGGCGCGCGCGGCGCGGTCGTGCTGCCGCGATTTTCGCTGCCAGCGCCTCAAGCGGCGTCACGGAACGGTCTGTGAAACAAGCAGTTCTGCACTTACTTTCCTATATTTACACTCCTCAATCGTCATCACGAGAGTTGCGGCGTGCGATTCGCGAGGGTCGGCAATGCCGGTCCCCGTGTTGCATTAAGTCAACGTAAATACCACGGCCGACGTACCTCATGAATTGCCGTTGTTAGAGGAATGAC